>CAXTFS010000269.1:0-5069 GCA_964243395.1 uncultured Acidobacteriaceae bacterium
GCCTTCAGCTGCTCGCCGTGCTCACGCACAAACGCTGCGATGCCCTCGCCGCCAACCTCTTCCTCGCCCTCTACAATCACGCGCACGTTCACCGGCAGCCCGCCATCCGCCTTCATCAGGCTCTCGAGCGCCTTGACATGCATCCACATCTGGCCCTTGTCGTCCACGGCGCCACGCGCATACAGGTTCCCCTCGCGCTCGGTTGGCTCAAACGGCGGCGACTTCCACTCGTCCAATGGTTCCGCCGGCTGCACATCGTAGTGCCCGTACAGCAGCACCGTCGGCTTCCCCGTACCCGCGCCCATCCACTCCGCGTAGACGAGCGGATGCCCATTGGCGTGCTTCGCCGAGGTCGTCTCAATCAGCCGTACACCTTCCAGCCCAGCCGAGCGCAGCGCCTCGGCCACAAACTCCGCCGCCTCCCGCACGTCAGCCGCATGCTCCGGCGCCGTCGACACCGATGGAATTCGCAGCAATTCCTTCAGTTCTTCCACGAACCGCGCGCCATGCTCCCGCGCATACCCGACCGCCGCCTCTGTTCCCGCTCCACTGCTCTTTTGCATGCCGCCATTCTATCCATCGCACGGCTGCAACCCGCGTCCACCGCGCACGTGCGCTGACGAGGCTGATCACCCGCGAGACTGATCACTGCTGAAGCCGGCCCCGGCAGCAGCCAACAAGAGACCGCCTACCATCGGGGTATGCCTCAACGGGACAGATACAAGGCCCTGGCGGCCCTGGCGGTCGGTGTCTTCGCGATCTCGTGGTCCGCCATCTTTGTGCGCTGGACCGGCATGCCCGGTGTGGCCTCGGCCTTTTACCG
Organism: uncultured Acidobacteriaceae bacterium; assembly: GCA_964243395.1. GTDB lineage: Bacteria > Acidobacteriota > Terriglobia > Terriglobales > Acidobacteriaceae > Granulicella. Next base: position 824 of record CAXTFS010000269.1, read on the forward strand.
CATGCTGGGCGCCGCGCTGGTGCTTTCACTCGTTCTGCTCGCCACCGGTCAGCGCCTGCCACTCGTCAGGCACCGACATCTGCTCTGGGGAGCCCTCGGCGGCCTCTTCTTCGCCGGCGATGTCGGCTGCTACAACGTCGCCGTCCTCAAGACCTCGGCGGGTACGGCCACCTTTCTCGGCAACAACGCGCCCCTGCTCGTCGGCCTGTTCACCTGGGCGCTCACGAAGCGCGCCCCCTCTCGCCGCTTCTGGACCGCCCTCGCCATCGGGCTGTGCGGAGCCTCACTCGTTGTCGGACAGGACCGCGGTGCCAACGCCATCAGCTTCCGGGGAGATCTCCTCGCTACCCTCGCTTCGGTCTGCTTCGCGCTTTACCTGCTCGTGACAGAGCGCCTCCGGTCCACCTGGACCGCCCTGCAACTCACCACAATCTCAGCCTCCACGAGCGCCGGGGGTCTGCTTGCCTTCGCCCTCTGCACGGCCGTGCCACTAACGATTCCCAGCATCTCCGCTGCATTTGCGCTGGTGGGCCTCGCCCTGGTCTGCCAGATCGGCGGCTACGTTTGCCTTACCTATGCGCTCGGACATCTACCCGCCACGCTTTCCTCGGTCATCCTGTTGGCCGTGGCACCCATCACGGCGCTGCTCGCCTTTGCGCTCTTCGGCGAACGCATGACCCGCCTCGCGCTTGGCGGCGGCGCCCTCATCCTCATGGCCGTGTGGGTAGCAAGCAGCCGAAGCCGCCCCGTGGGCAACGCCGCCGATCTTCAACAAACACCGGGCTGAGGCAGCTACTTTGTGCCCTGTCGTTCTTTGTCATCCCGCAGCGAAAGTAGCTTGTCATCCCGCAGCGAAGCGCTTTGTCATCCCGCAGCGAAGCGGAGGGATCTGCTTTCTACCGGCGCTCCATCCCAATCCACCAGGCACCGCCGCAACAAAGGGAAGGCCCGCATCGCATGCGGGCCTTTGCCTCCATCCAACCCACCTCAGCGCCCAATCACCAGCACGGTAAAAGTGTCCGGCGCAATCGACGGCCAAGGCCGCGGATTGGCCGCCGTCGGCTCCGGCCGAGCGCCGAACTCCGCCGTCACCACGTACACACGGTCCGCCGCCGCGTCATACGCCATCGTGCGGGCGCCCCTTTGCGTGGGCAACGACTCGGTCGTGCTGTACCCATGCGCCGCGTCCACAACAGTCAACGTGCCGTCCTGGCCATTGGATGAGAACGCCAGCTGGTGCGACGCGTCGTACCCTGCCGCATCTGGTCCCTTGCCAATCGCAGGGGCCGCCAGTTGGTGCCCGTTTTCCGTATCCACCACGGCCATCTTGCCGCCATCGCATACCGAAAACAGCCGGTGGTGGGCCGGGTCGATCGCCATGCCGGAAGGCGAATCGCACCCCGTCAGGGGCCAGGTCGCCATAAGCGTCTTTGCGCGCGCATCCAGCTCCACGATGGTGTTCTTGTCCTCTATATTGTCGAACACGTGACCCTTGCCGTCCGGCTGCGGAAACTCCGGTTTGCCCGGCAGCGCGATCGTCGCCACCGCGGTCCGGGTCGCCGTGTCGATTACCGTCACGTTGTTGCTGCGGCCATTGAACGCCCATACCGTCCTGGTGACCGGCTCGTACGTGATTCCGTCGGGGTTCGTCCCGGCCGGCACCGAGCCCACGGTCGCCAGGGTCTTGCGATCGAAGATCACCACCGCGTTCGCGCGGCCGTCTGAAATGTACCCGAAGCGACCCTCCGGATCGAGCGCCACGCCATGGGTTCCCTGCAGGCCCGTGATCGCGCCCACGACCTTACCGGAGGTCGTGTCGACTACCTCCACGCGGCCCCCGTGCGTGATGTAGAGCCGGTGCGCGCCCGGGTCAGCGGTCAGGTAATCCCAGCCACCGGTTCCGCCGATCTTCCAGTGATCCAGAACACGGTAAGGTTGCTGTCCAAGGACGGTGACGGGCACGGCAGCCAGCAACGCAACACCAAGCATCATCCCGCGCAGGGGAGGCAAACGCATACGATCTCCAGGGGCCAGCACAGCTGGCACAAGTTCAACTCTCCACCCCGCGGGTTAAGCCAACCTGAAGGACACCCGCACGGTCGTGCCCTCGCCCTGCACGCTCTCAAGGGCAATCTGGCCCCCGGCGTTCTCGACCAGGCTCTTGCAGATCGCCAGGCCCAGGCCGGCACCGCCGGTCTCGCGCGAGCGCGACCGGTCCTCCCGAAAAAACCGCCGGAACACGTGGGGCAGAGTCTCGGCGGCGATGCCCGCACCCCCGTCCTTCACCTCGAGGAACGCCATGTGCCCCGCGTCGGCCCGCGTTCTCAGGCACACCGATACCGCCCCGCCCGTGAGGCTGTGCTGCACCGCGTTGACCACTAGATTCGACACCAGCACCTGGACGGCTTCCTGACCCACTCGCGCGCAAACCCCTGGCTCCAGCGAGGTATGAAGGCTCGTTCCATGCGCCTCGGCAAAGCCGCGGAGCTGGTCCACCGCCCCCCGCACACCGGCGGTCAGATCCGTGGCGTTCGGCGACGTCTCCGCCCCCTCTTCGTAGCGGGCCAGCGTCAGCATGCGCGCGATCAGCTGCTCCACCCGCTCGTTGTCCTGGAGCACCCGCTCCAGTCCATCGCGGTACTCCTCCCCCGAGCGCGGGCGCAGCCCCAGCAGCTGCACCGTCGAGCGCACCACCGCCACAGCGGTCTTTAATTCATGCGCGGCATCGCCCACAAAGCGCTGTTCATTTTCAAAAGCCTGGCGCAGCCGGCCAATCGTGGCTGAAAGCGCCTCGGTCAGCGGCCGCAGCTCGACAAAGCGCTCGGCGCTCTCCGGTGCCTTGAAGTGCAGCGAGCGGACGCTCACGCCACCCGCAGCCGCCGCAAGCTCCCCGATCGGTCGCAGCAGCCGGCGCGTCAGCAGCAGCAGAATCACGGTGGTCGTGCTCACGAGAACAAAGCTGACCAGGGCATAAAAGCCGGCCGCTTCCAGCACCTCGTGCCAGATCTGCGCGGTGGGCGCGGCGTACACAATCGTCACCGGCCTGCGCAGCCCCACGCCGCCGTTTTCCGCGCGATCGATGATGCGCAGGGCTTCCCGTTGCAGCACACGGTACTCTCGCCGGCCGCTGCGCGCGCCACGCAGCCCGTCACCTGCTCTCGCAATCAAGGTTCCCGGCGCGCCGGGCGACGATCCCAGCAAACGGCCACCCTGGTTGTACACCGCGTAGGCATCCTCAGGCGGCAAACGCAGTTCGGCGGGGTCGATCGCCACGTTGTCCTCGGGGTCCTCGGCATCCTGGACCGCGCCCAGCAGCGAATCGGACCGGCCCCCCAGCGTGGCATCGAACGCATGCAGCCGCGTCGCCCGCTCGTGCCACAGCGCCGTGCAGCAGAAAGCAACCGCACACAGCAGCTCCACGGACAGCACCGCTGCAACGGCGCGCCGCGTCAACGACTGGCCTATCAAGGACTGGCCCGTCATGCAGGCAGCACCCCAGGCGCGACCAGCCGGTAGCCCCGGCCGCGCAACGTCTCCAGCACGGTTGACTGGCTCGCCGACCGCAGCTTGCGCCGCAGGTTGGACACATGCGCCTCCACCACATTGGAGTGGTGTTCCCAGGTGAAATCGTATAGGTGCTCCAGCAACTCGCGCTTGGACACCACCGTCTTGGGGCGGTGCAGCAGGTACTCCAGGATCCGGTATTCGGTCGGCGACAGCTCCACGACCTCTTCCCCTAGGCAAACCGTCTGCTCGGTTAAGTTCATGCTCAGGGAGCCCAGCCGCAGCAGCGTCCCGCGGACACCCTTGCCCCGCCGGATCAACGCCCTGGCCCGCGCGATCAACTCGCCCAGATCGAAGGGCTTGCTCAGGTAATCGTCCGCACCCAGATTCAGCAGATCCACGGTGCTGGTCTTCTCGGCCACGGCGGTCAGCACCAGGATCGGCGTCGCATCCTCGCGGGTCCGCAAGCGACGCACAACCTCCTGCCCACGCACCTTGGGCAGCATCAGGTCCAGCAGAATGAGGTCGTAGCTCCCAACCGCGCAGAGCAGCAAAGCCTCCTCGCCCTCATGCGCCACGTCGACCGCATCCCCCGGGCCCTCGCGCATTGCCGTCGCAATGTTGTCCGCCAGGCGGGGCTCGTCCTCAACCACCAGCACACGCATCGTTCACCCGTGCCCATCCTATCCGCCCGCCATCACAAGCGGCATAGCTCCCGTGGAGGCAAGGCTTCGGCTGGAAG
>CAXTFS010000270.1:0-5064 GCA_964243395.1 uncultured Acidobacteriaceae bacterium
CCAATCCGACGCTGACCCGGCAGCTGGGTGATCCAACCGCTCTGAAGCGCATTCAGCACATCCTGGACACGTATAGCGAGGAGAAGTGCCTGAAGGTTGCCAAGGTTTTCGTGGCCAACCAGACCTGGCAGGTGCCGACGCTTATCCGGCTTCGCACCAGTGAGTTCGGCGACGACCCTGTTTACCGGAACGACCCGAACCTGAAGTATGTCTCTCCGGCGACGCGGCAGCTTTGGGACAGGGTTGCCGACCGTTTTGCGGCTAAGATGGGTCCGCCGGAGCGCTCGACCCTGCAGCAGATGTTTGCGCTACAGATGAGGATGACCAAGCTCTTCTGCAACGCCGGCGTGCCGACGCTGGCCGGTTCGGACTTTGGTGGGATGTGGCTGGTCGCGGGGTACTCGCTGCACCAGGAGTTTGATCTTCTAGACCAGGCAGGTTGCACGCCGCTGCAGGTGCTGCAGATGACCACGCTCGACGGCGCGCGCTTGTTGGGGCGCGAGGCGAGCGCGGGCACTGTCGAGGTGGGCAAGGATGCGAACCTGGTCGTGCTGAACGGGAATCCGCTGGCGGGCGTCCAAAACCTACACAAGATCTTTGCCGTGGTGCGGGGTGGAAAACTCTACTCGAAGGACGCGTTGGAGGGGCTGACCTCGACGGTGCAGAAGCATGTGGAAGCGGCGCAGAATGCGGCGGCTCCGGCTGACAAGGCGACTCCCTAATCTACGGCGTTGTGCAGTGGTGCGGAACGGAGAGAGTGTGACGAAACGATATAGCGCGAGGAACTGGATCGGCGGTCTCTGGTCGACAGACGGAGTGGAGAAGCCGAGTGTGAACCCGGCGAACGGGCAGACGTTTGGCAGCTATGTCGATGGTGGGTCGGCCGCCGCGGACTTGTGCATCCGTGCGGCGTCCGAGGCTTTCAGGGTGGAGACCTGGCGTTCGGACCCGATGCTGCGGACCACCGCGCTGAGCCACCTGGCGGATGCCTATGCGGCGCGCTTGAACGACGTGATCGACACGCTGTGCGAGGAGAACGGGAAGACGCGGCCGGAGGCTACGTTTGAAGCGGGGATGATTGTTCGGGGCCTGCGTTTCGCGGCCGGGCTGGCGACGCACACGTTCGGCCGTGTGGCAGATACTATCCCGGGCCGGCAGACGATTTTGCTGCGGCAGCCGGTGGGCGTGGCGGGTCTAATCATCCCATGGAACTCGCCGGCGTATCTTGGCATTCGCGCGCTGGCGCCGGCATTGGCGGCGGGATGCACGGCGGTGATGAAGTTTCCGGCTCAAGCCGCGCAGAGCGCACACCTGGCGTCCGAGATCATGAGCGGCGTGCCGGAGTTGCCGAAGGGTGTGGTGAACATCTTCAGCGAGTCCGGCGCGGAGGGCGCACGGCTGCTGGTGGAGTCGCCGCTGGTTCCGGTGATCAGCTTTACGGGAAGCACGCACACGGGACGCCTGATTGCCGAGGCCGCGGCGAAGCACCTGAAGCGGGTTGGGCTGGAGCTTGGCGGCAAGACGCCGCATGTGATCTTCGACGACGCTGATTTGAACGCGGTGCTGCCGGTGTTGGAGAAGTCCTCAACCGTCTTTGCCGGGCAGTTCTGCATGACCGGCAGCCGCATCCTGGTGCAGCGCGGCATTGCGGAAAGACTGAAAACAGGGCTTACGGAGCGGCTGAAGAAGGTCAAGCTGGGGCCAGCTTCAGACCCGGCGAGCGACATGGGCCCGCTGATCGACCTGCCCTCGGTCGCGCGGGTGGACAAGGCGGTAGAGGGTGCGATTGCCGCGGGCGCGGTGGTCATTGTGCGGGGCGGGCCTGCGACTGATCCGGCGCTGGCGGGTGGAGCGTTCTATCATCCGGCGCTACTCGAAGTCACGGATCCGTCTTTGCCGATTGTGCAGACGGAGACGTTTGGCCCGGTGCAGACGCTGCAGGTGTTCGACACGGAAGAGGAGGCGATTGCGCTTGCGAACGACAGCGAGTACGGGCTGAACGCCTGCGTCTGGAGCCGCGATGTGGACACGCCGGTGCGCGTGGCACGAAGGCTCGAAGCCGGGCTGGTGACGATCAATGGATGGGCCAACATTGCGGTCGAGTTTGAAGAGGGCGGCTACAAGGCGAGTGGGCTGGGACGGCTGGGCGGCGTGGCCTCGCTGGAAGATTTTCTGGAGTATAAGCAGATCGCGCATACGTTTTCAGGGGGGCACCACTAAATATTTCCCGAAGGTGTAGTGCTGATTCGAACCGCAGATTCCTCCGCTTCGCTACGGAATGACAACAAAAGCGCCCTTGTATTTTGGTTGTCATCCCGTAGGGATCTGCGGTTCGAATACTGCTGTACTACATTGAAAGGGAAATGTTCCAGGTTGAGCAGGGCCGGCAGCAGCGGAAAGCATTAGAATTATTGTGGAGGAATTTGTGAGATTTGTCCTGTATCGAAGGAATGACGTTGTTACCCTGGGTGCCATGAAAGGGGCGGCCTTGTTCAGCCCCAGGGCTGGAAAAGCAGGTGTGGGCGATCTGCAGTCGCTGCTGGCCGCCGGGCAAGAGGCGATGCAGGCAGCGTACGCGCAGCTGCTGGACGGTGAAGAGATCGACCCGGCCAGTGTCGAATATCTGCCGCCGCTTCCTTTTCCGGAGAAGGTGATCTGCTTTGGGTTGAATTACAAAGAGCATGCCTCCGAGAGTGGCTTCGAGGCGCCCAAGTACCCTGCCCTGTTCGGCCGCTTTCCTTCGAGCCTGATCGGCCACAACGCGCCCATTGTGCGGCCGAACGTATCGGACCAGTTGGATTACGAAGGCGAACTCGTGGCTATCATCGGCAAGCCGGGACGAAATATTCCGGTCGAGCGCGCGCTCGAGCATGTCGCCGGTTACTCGATCTTCAACGATGCTTCCATTCGCGACTATCAGTTCAAGTCGGCGCAGTGGATGATCGGCAAAAACTTCGACAGTACCGGAGCCTTTGGGCCGGTGTTTGTCAGCGCGGATGAGCTGGAGCCAGGGGCCAAAGGTCTGCGGCTGAAGACGCGGCTGAACGGGACCGAACTGCAGAACGCATCGACGACCGACATGATCTTCGATGTGGCGACGCAGGTTTCGCTGATGAGCGATGCGATGCTGCTGAAGCCGGGTGATGTGCTGGTGACGGGAACGCCCAGCGGCGTCGGGCTGGCGCGCAATCCCAAAGTGTTTATGAAGCCGGGCGATATGTGTGAGGTGGAGATCGAAGGTATCGGTCTGCTCTCCAATCCGATCGTCCAACAAGACTGACGAGCAGTTGCAACGAGGTGCCTTATGACGATGATTCGCAGCTTTACCCCTGATGCTAAACGCCCCGGAGAGCTCGGGGTTCACTCGCTCGATCACTTCAGCGTGGCGGTTCCGAAAATGAGCGTAGCGGAGGACTTTTACTCCGCCTTCGGATTGGAGCTGAAGGCTTCGGGCAATCATTTGGGGCTCGCGACCTATGACAGTCCGCACCACTGGGGCGTGCTGACCGAAGGTCCTGCCAAGAAGCTGCACTATATCTCCTTCGGTACGTTCGAGGAGGATTTCGCGGCGATCCGGACACGCGTCGAGAGGTCGGGGAGCAGGTTGCTCGATCCGCCTCCGGGGTTCGATTCGAACGGGTTCTGGTTTGCGGACCCGGACAACATCTTGATCGAGGTGAAGATCGCGGAGAAGTCGTCGCCGAACCAGAAGGTGAGCTTCGAGATGGAGAGTTGCCCGGCAGGCGTGCGCGGCGCGCCTTACCGGCGTCTGGCCGATCCGGTACGGCCCCGGCGGATGGCGCACATCCTGCTTTTCACCACGGATGTGGGCCGGGCGATTCGTTTCTACGGCCGTACTCTGGGTCTTCGACTTTCCGACCGGTCGGGCGACGGCATTGCGTTTCTGCACGGGATTCATGGAAGCGATCATCATATGATCGCGTTTGCGAAATCCTCCGCGCCGGGGTTTCATCACGTCAGCTGGGATCTCCCGAACGTGAACCTGGTAGGCCTGGGTGCGATGCAGATGGCGGACAAGGGCTTCTCCGCAGGTTGGGGTCTGGGCCGGCATGTGCTTGGGTCGAACTACTTCCACTATGTTCGCGATCCGTGGGGAAGCTACTGCGAGTACTCCTCCGACATCGATTACATTCCCGTTACGTGTGATTGGGACGCGGGGGATCATCCACCGGAAGACTCGATTTACCTGTGGGGCCCGGAGATTCCGAAGGATTTTGTGACGAACTATGAGGCGCACGTTCCGACGGCAGAGGTTGCGGCGGAGCTTGTGGCTGCTAGTTGAGTTGCTTGCCTGGCGCGGGGGTGTAGTGGTAGTCGAACCGCAGATCCCTACGGGATGACAACAAAAATGCAAGTGCGGCTTTTTGTTGTCCTTCCGTAGCGAAGCGAAGAATCTGCGGTTAGCACCAGCACTACACCTGCGGTAAATGATCTGTGCGATTGCCTCTTGGTGCAGTGGCAATCTAAACGCAGATTCCCTGCGGGAATGACAAACAAAGGAGCGAACAGTATCTATCGTTGGGTAATTTGATCTGAAGTGACGCGGCTACTCACTGGTGTAGTAGTTAATGTCGTCACAAGACAGACAGCAGGCCAGTCAGGACAACTTACAGTTGCGATGCATTGAACCGTCTCACCTTCAAGAAGTACTCGGATGGCTCTCCCCTGGCTCCTACGGATACGATGGCTTCACTGAGGACGGAACGACTCCGATAGCTATCTCCACGAACGCGAAGGGGAGACTCTCGAGTATTCTAATGAAGTAAATGCAGCAACCTTCTTCGGCTACGACCAAGTCGGAAAGACCATCCAGGAATCTTTCGCCGTTCCGAGCGACACTTCTTTTCATCTTTCGGTAAGCGCGGCTTAGGATCTGGCTGGCAATATGACTGATTTGACGCTCGTGCGTTACCAATGCTTCGAGCACTTGAAAAACAGCTCGGTTCTGCGTTCAAAACGTAGTTTCTTATCGTACGCCTGTGACGGACGAGTATCTGCAGCAACTCTAAAAACAGTACGTCGAACTTCTCTTGGAGGAAGACC
>CAXTFS010000271.1:0-5061 GCA_964243395.1 uncultured Acidobacteriaceae bacterium
CTTGATCGATGCCAACCCTGGGCGGCCGGGTGCGCCAGTGTCGCTGCCGGGATATCCGGTTGAGACGGCCTCTGGCGGCATCAAGGCGCCGCAATACTTTGCCCCCGGTGTTGCCGGAGATCATGGCGAGCCGATCGCACAGTTCCTCCTTGTCGGCGGCTATCTGGTGCCGAATAATCTATCCGCCAACGCGCATGGGAATGGCTATGCCGATCCCAATCTGCTGATTCCGTCAACGATTGAGAGCGTTGCGGTAGATGGCGGCGCGTTCAATGTGCTTGAGGGCAATCATGCCGTGAACCTCGCAGCAGTCTACGGTCTGCGTTCGCGGCTGGATACGTTCTTGGCATTGATTGCAGACATTCACGACATCGATGCGGTGGGCGGTTGGAGTCCCGGGCCGAAGTCGTGGATTGCGTTGGAAGGCTCGTTCGGGAATGGCTTTTTGAAGCGGCTGGAACACCGGCAGCAGTACAAGTTGAATGGCGAACAAGCTTTCGACTTTGGGCAGCACCACCTGACGCTGCTGGGCATCGCCTACTACGGGCGCTCGTACGTGCCGGGCCTTGTGCCGCTCTTCCCGACGAACGCGGACGACGCGATCCTGCCGGATGTGGGTGACACGATCGATCCGCGGCAGAGAGATCAGACCCACACGGCACTGTTTGCGCTTGACGACACGTGGAAGCCGAGCGCATCGCAGGAGGTGCGCTTTGCGGGCTTCTTTCGGACCTATAACCTGGCCCTCTTTTCTGACTTCGGGGAAGGCCTGATCCGGCAGAGTGAATTCCGCACCGTTACGGGTGCGGAGACCAGCTACACGAACAAATGGAACGAGCGGCTGTCTCTGCTGACCGGCGTCGATTTCGAACGGGAGGCTCCACGGCGCGACGATCTGGACCACTACGATTTCTATACGCCGGGTGACCTGGGTGATGGGCCATTCACGAAGGTGGATGGAGCGAATGTCACCATCACGCCGGTGACGCCCTTTGCGGCAGTGCAGGGAGCGCTGAATGGACACCTGCGCTACTACGCCGGTTGGCGGCGCGATGAGATCGATTTTGTCAACCAGGATCTGGTCCATCCGCAAAGCTCTTTTCAGCAGTGGGTCGGCGTGAACTCGCCCAAGGCGACGCTGGCCATCACGCCAGGGCCGGCTCGCTATGTGCCGTTGATCTCGGCCAGCTTTGGCGAATCCTTCTTCACTGAAGATCCACGCATCGGGACAGGGTCAACGCAGGGAACGCCGGTGAGCCGGGCTCACTCGTACCAGCTTGTAGCGAGCAAAACCGTGTTAGGCACCGATCTGAAATTGACGTTGGGCCACACGACCACCGAAGAAGAGTTGGGGAAGATCGACCCCGATACGGGCTTGCAGGAAGACGAGGGGCCGGGGCGATTGCGCTACCTAACGGCCACCGCCCAACGTGCGCTGTATGGGGGTTTCTTGCTGCTCACGTTCTCGAAAGCCGACGCGCGGGACATCGATTCCGGTTTGCCAACTGCAGAGGCGCCGCGCACCATCGTCGATGCGCTATGGACAAGCGGAAAGCTACCGCTAGGACTCGAGGCCAAGAGTGAATTCGAGTATGTGGGCAAGAAGCCGCTGGGCACGGGCTGCACGCCAAACCTGAGTGCGGAGTGTGTCGGTGTACCGGTGACGGAGGTTCGTGCGGCGGTGGCGCGGGGCTTCGATGCCGGGCGCTACACGGCGGGGCTCACGCTGTTGTTGGCGCATGGCTATAGCGGCCAGACGACGGAGAACTTTGCGACCTCGGCGGTACAGGAGATTGTCGGGGTGCGCGAGACTTCGTGGGCGAGCGTGAACTTCACGTACCACTTCCGCCCTCGAACGCAGCCGTACCGATAACCTCCGCGATGAGAGGCACCGCAGGCGGCGGTGTGTCACGTAAGATCACCGTCTTCGTGAGCATTTGGAAGGGCTCATGGAGCAGGGCAGCGTCTTCAGCAAAGAGTGTGAAGATCGGCGCGTCGCGCTCCAGCCAGTCGCCGAGCTTGGCGTGTACCTCGATGCCAGCGTGGGCGCTCACGGGATCACCGGGGCGGCTGCGCCCTGCACCAAGCCGCTGCACAGCCCAACCCACCTGCTTGCAGTCCATCGCTGCCAGGAAGCCGGAGCGCGCAGCCCGCAGCATGCTTGAAGCGACGGGCTTGTGGAAGGCGCCAACGTCTTCGAAGATGGAAATGTCGCCGCCCTGCGCCCCAACGATGCCGAGCCACGCCCGGTAGGCTCTGCCATCGCGCAGGTATTCGTCTGCGAGCAGCGCACCGGCTTCGGGTGACTGGCTCTTGCCAGCGAGATGCAGCATGTGCCCTGCGAGCACGTTGGAGAGCTCGATCAGATCAGCGGACATCGGGTGGCGCACACCCTGCAGGATCTCGACACACTCTCTGACCTCAAGCCAGTTGCCGGCGAAGCGGCCGAGGGGTTCGTCCACCCACGTGAGCAGAGCGACGGTGCGCGTCCCCGCACGTTCCCCGGTGGCGACCATCAACTCGGCAAGATGTTTCGAGGCGGCGTACGTCGGCATAAAAGCGCCGGAGCCGATCTTGACATCGAGCACAAGACCGCGAAGATCTTCAGCGAGCTTCTTGCTCATGATGCTCGCGGTGATCAGATACGGTGACTCGACGGTGCCGGTGTGATCGCGCAGAGCGTAAAGAATGCGGTCAGCGGGAACGAGCCGCGGTGTCTGGCCGACGAGCACGGCATGGCACTCGCGCAAGACCGCCGTCATCCGATCGAGCGGGAGATGTGTGTTGAATCCGGGAATGGTCTCTAGCTTGTCGAGCGTGCCCCCGGTGTGGCCAAGCGATCGCCCGGAGATCATCGGCACGCTGATGGAGGGCGTGCCTTCGAGCCCGGCTGCCGCCAGGATCGGTGCGATCAGAAGGGACGTCTTGTCGCCCACACCGCCCGTGGAGTGTTTGTCGACGGTGTAGGTGTTCAGGCTGTCGGCATCAAACGTCTCCCCTGAGAAGCGCATGGCCTGCGTGAGGTCGGCGAGTTCCTGTGCGAAGAGGCCACGCTGATAGACGGCCATAAGGAAGGCGGCAATCTGCGCATCGCTGATGCACTCGCCTGCGGGTAGAGCAAGCGATGACGTCTTCGCCTCCCCGCTACGCACAATCGCGCGCACAAGGAGCTGGATTTCCGCGTTGGACAACTCGACGCCATCACGCTTTTTAATCAGGATGTCGAGAGGATGCTTACCATCGGCCATCTTATTGGCCGCCGAGAAACTCGAGACGGAACGCATGCGGCAGCAATGCACCAAGGGTCGTCTCTGCCGGCTCGCCCCCCTTGCCTGGGTAGAGCACAAGGGTGTTGTCATCGCCAAATTCCGCGAGGGTTTGCCGGCAGGCGCCGCAGGGCATGGAAGGCGCGGCGTTCAGGTTGGCTACGGCCACGGCGCGGAGGCGAATACCCGGGCCGTGTTCGACGACAGCACGAGCGATGGCGCCCTGTTCCGCACAGCAGGTTAGCCGGTAGGAGCAGTTCTCGACGTTGGTGCCCGTAACGGTCTGGCCGCTGGTTAAGAGAAGCGCGGCGCCGACGCGGAAATGGCTGTAGGGCGCATAGGCATGCTGTGCGGCCTTTGTGGCAAGCTCGCGAAGTTCCGTGCGTTCGGCATCGGAGAGGTTCGTAGCTGCCGACTTGCCTGATAGGGATGACGTCGTGGGCATGGTGAGTGACTTAGCGTAGCTTGTCCGGCTTCGTGAGACAAGGCTGCTGTAAGTCGTCTTGGCGGGCTATCTGCCTGGAACCAGATCGCTGATGACCTTCGCTGCCAGCCGTAACTGGTCGCTTGTCGTGGTGATGACGATGGCGTCCTTACTCGGGACGAGATAGATCTTCGCCGTGGGATTGAGTACATTGCGCAATGCGACCTGTACTTCGTTCGCATCATTCTGTTCAAGAGTTTGCGGAAGATAGAAGGTTTGCTCGACGACGTTGTCGGTGTAGGTGCCGGTCCTCTCTTGTGGATAGGCGACGCTTGCTACGTGTGCTGCCGGCGCGGCGAGAGCCGGTTCCAGCTGAAGGAGGATTCTTCTTGTCAGTTCGAGCTGGTCCCCTGTGGTGTTCATCACGATTGCACCCCTTGTCTGCAGGAGATAGATCTTCGCATTTGGGTCGATGACGTTGCGAACCGCTACCATTACCTCGTTGGCCTCATTCTGCGGTGTGCCTTCGGGGAGATAAAACGTTTGCTGCAACAGCCGGTCGTCGCTGGTGTGCATGGTAATGAGAGTTTTCGTGACAAAGACGGGACTGGCATAGGGCGGTTTGTGCCCTCGGTCAGAGACCTCAATGGGAGCTTTACGCTCCAGCGCCGGTTGGTGGTTTTTTGCCGTGAGTACCGGTGAATTTACGCCGGGCGCCGACGCTGTTTGCGCGCCGGCAATTGCCACACAACAGAGGGGAAACAACAGAGACGGCAGCACGCGGCAGACGCACAGACTCCTGAGCGAATTCATGGGATTCCTCGTTTGGTTGCGACATTTTTGGCCCTGTACAGGCCGTTGGACTCAGGGTCACCCAGTTCAGTAGCGTGGGCTAGAAAAAAATGTGTCATGTACTTCAAGGGGCTACGACAGCCACCTATTCAGAGCAACACCAGACAGTAGGATGAAGAAGTATGCCGGCGAAGAAGACAAGTCGAAAGCAGCCTGCGAAAGCAGCGGCTGACGCATCCCCACCGGCGGACGTCCTTGATCTATTCCATCCCATCACCGCGGAGTGGTTCAGGGCGGTATTTGAAGGCGTGACCCCGCCGCAGCGTGAGGGTTGGCCCTCGATCGCGCGCGGTGAGTCGACGCTGATTCTTGCGCCCACGGGCACGGGCAAGACGTTGACGGCGTTTCTGTGGTGCCTTGACCGCCTGATGCTGCAGCGGCCGCCGAGTTATGACGAGCAGCCTGGTTGCCGTGTGCTTTACCTGAGTCCGCTGAAGGCGCTGGCGGTCGATGTGGAGCGGAACCTTCGCTCGCCGCTGCAGGGTATTGCCAACATGGCGCAGCGGGGGGGCGTACCGG
>CAXTFS010000272.1:0-4988 GCA_964243395.1 uncultured Acidobacteriaceae bacterium
ACTACGCTCCACCGCCCGTTTATCTCACCCCGATTTTCAGTGGCGAGCCTGCGGTCCTGCTTTTCTTTGTGCTAAGTGGCTATGTTCTAAGTATTCCTTACTGGAACAAGCACTCACTTCCTTACCCTTCCTATGCCGTTCGGCGAATTTTCCGGATTTATCTCCCGTTCGTGGCAGCACTCGCGATCTCCTTTCTGGCGGCCATGTACTTTGCCGGGAGCAGCAAACTCCCACTAACTCCGTGGTTCAATACCACGTGGCACGTACCTGTGACGCTCGCGCTCGTGAGATCTCAGCTGCTGATTCCGCGAAACTCCCTCATTAACACCGCGCTCTGGTCCCTACGGTATGAAATGGAGATGTCCCTAGCGATCCCTCTGGTGTGTTGGATCCTGCTGCGTACCAACGCGTTCCTTGTCACCGTGGTGGCGACAGCCGCGATCTATGCATTGCCGGCGCCGCCCTTATCAGCGGCCTTTGGCGTGCTTTTTGTCATCGGAGCGACGCTTGCGCGTTACAGGGTTGAGACTAAGAGGCTTGTTGACCGACTCGGCTCTAACTGGTGGGTGCTCTTTGCTATCTCGCTTGTACTGTACTGTACGGTGACGGCACGGTTGGGCAATTCGGCTGTTCCCTGGTTAAGAGCCTTTGGGTACCCTCGTTCAAGTTTAGTGGGAGGCATAGGAGCCGTCGGCATCATTGCGTGTTCCTTGAACGTTCCTAGGCTAAGCCGAGGCCTTCGCAATTCCGTTTTGGAGTATCTTGGGCGGGTCTCGTTCAGTCTCTATATGCTTCATGGAACGGTTGTTTTCGCAACGATTTACCTGCTTTACGGAAAAGTCCCCATGCCGGTAGTTCTCACGATCGGCATCGGCTTGTCGTTCCTGATGGCTGACGTCTTTTGCAGGTTTGTCGAAGAACCCTTTAATCAGCTTGGCCGAAGACTGACCCGACGCTAGTCATGGTCCGGCTTGCCTGCTTATTGAGCAGTCCGTGTTCCCTCTTTTGCTTAGTCAAAGATCCGAAAAACTCTATCCCAGCTCATGTGCGCTGACGCCAACCAGTTTCACGTCAGCCATCCGGCGACTCGGACCGAGGCTGTGGACCAGTCCTGCGCATACGGTCAGGGTTGCGCCGAGGGCACAGACCCCGGTCCATCCATAGCGTCCCCAGGCCACGCTGGAGAGCGCCGAACCGAGTGCGCCACCGATAAAGTACATCGTCATGTACAGCGTGTTCAGGCGACTGCGTGCACTTGGATCGAGGCCGAAGATGCGCGTCTGGTTGGCGACCTGCAACATCTGCATGCCCGCATCCAGCGCAATTACGCCGACAACCAGCCCAGCTATGTGGGCCGTCAGCGTTAGGTGTAGCCGCTCGGCGATCCACAGCCAGACAAAGGAGCCGGTCACCGCGGCGCCGCCTACCGAGATGACGTAACGAGTGCCGCGACGATCAGCGAGCCGGCCGGCAAACGGCGCCACCAGCGCCCCGGCCGCACCGACGACGCCAAAGGTGCCTGCAACGCCGGGGCCCAGACCGTAATGGGCGTGCAACAGAAAAGCGAGTGTGGTCCAGAAACAGGAGAACGCCGCAAACGTCAGGCCACCCACGGCACCGGACTCCCGCAATGAGGGCAGGGTGCGGAAGAGCTTCCAGAGCGAACGCAAAGCTTCGGGATAGGTCAGCCGCTGTTTCGGTTCGAGCCTTGGCATCGCCTTGGCGATCAGCGGCACAAATGCCGCGTTCATGACGGCAGCCGCGAAGAACACGGTGCGCCATCCGCCCAGGTGCGCAACCCAGCCCGCAAAGCTGCGCGCCAGCAGAATGCCCAGCAACAGGCCTGTCATCACCGTGCCAATCGCGTGGCCACGCTGCTCCTCCGGAACCAGATCCGGGGCCAGCGGCAGCGCAATATGCGTCACAGAGGCAAACAAGCCGGTAAGCACGCTCGCTGCGATCATCCACGGCAGGTTGCGCGCCGTGGCCACCAGGATCAGCGCCACCGACACCGCGGCGTAAAGCCGCATCATCAATCCGCGCCGTTCGGCGACGTCACCCAGCGGCACGAACCCGAGCATGCCCAGCGCATAACCTACCTGCGTCGCCACCGCGACCAAGCCCATCGTGCGCGCGTCCTGCCCGAGCGAGCGACCCATCACCAGCAGCAATGGCTGGTTGTAATAAATGGAACCAACGCCTACGGCGCAGGCAAACCCCAGAAACGGCAGCGCTCCTCGACTTGTCATGGGGCGCTGCGCGGCGTCCCTGTCCGGGCTAATGGAGCTTTCTGTTGACAACGCCATAGCTCATGGATGTTCCCAGCCGCGTGGGCGATGCGTCAGGACCAGCGATAGCCGTCATGGCGCTCGGGAGGGGTTCGTCCCGGTATCATGGGACTGAGATGTCTGAGCGCGACACCATTGCCGTTGCCATGTCCGGAGGCGTTGACTCGTCGGCCGTTGCAGCGATGCTGCACGCCGCAGGACACCGTGTTATCGGGCTCACGCTGCAGCTCTGGAACCAGCGCCGCCTCGCGGGCCGGGAGGGCATGCCCGAGACCGTGCAGGGCCGCTGCTGCTCGATTGATGATGTGTACGACGCGCGACGCGTGGCGGAACAGCTCGCCATTCCCTACTACCTCGTCAATGCGCAGGAGCGGTTCGAGGAAGAGGTCGTCCGTCCGTTTGTGGACGAGTATCTCCATGGGCGCACCCCGATCCCGTGCACACTTTGCAACAACCACTTGAAGTTCGATCAGCTGCTGGAGACGGCGCGGGGCATCGGCGCTGAGCGCATAGCGACAGGCCACTACGCACGCAACGCCTATGACCCGGAACGGGGCCGCTGGGTGCTGTCTCGTCCCGCCGATCGCTCCAAGGACCAGACATACTTCCTCTTTGGCCTGACGCAGGAGCAGCTTAGCCGCACCCTGTTTCCGCTGGGGGAGATGTGCAAGCCCGAAGTGCGCGCGCTTGCTGCAGAGAGCGGCCTGGAGCTTGCGGCGAAGCCCGATTCCCAGGAGATCTGCTTCATCCCGGGCGGAAGCTACTCGCAATTTCTTCGCGCGTACCTGGAAGAGCAAGGCCGCGCGCTGCCCGACAGCGCCGGCGAGCTGGTGTCCACGGGTGGCGAGGTCCTGGGCCGGCACGAGGGCATCCATGGCTTCACGGTCGGCCAGCGGAAGGGCCTGGGGTTGAGCACACCGGAACCAAGCTACGTGCTGAAGATCCATCCCGACTCGCACCGTGTGGAGGTGGGCCCGGATGAAGCACTTTACTCGCAGACTCTGCGTGCAGATCGCCTGAACTGGGTGTCCGTCAACGCGCCACTGGAGGCAATCCGGGTCGCGATCAAGATTCGTCATCGGCATGAGCCCGCCCCGGCCACACTATGGCCGGCCGGCGATGGTGCCGTAGAGGCGACGTTTGACGAGCCGCAACGTGCAATCACACCCGGCCAGTCAGCGGTCTTCTACCAAGGGGATGAGGTCGCCGGCGGCGGCTGGATCTTCTGAAATAAAAAGAGGGATCGATTTCTCAATCCCCCTTTCTTTCGTTTTGCCTTTTCCGCCTTTAGCGGATCTCGGTGACGACCACTGCAGGCTCATCCATGTCCGCGACGGAATTCCGTCCGGGGGAGTATGGCTTCGCTGCTGTCGTCTTGCCGCCCATGAAAGGCGATCTTGCGGCCAGGGTCTCCAGCCCTGCCTTCGCGGCTGCAACCCAGCCCACGACCTTCGCCACGGGAACGCGGATCCCGTGCTGAATCGAACGCGACACGTGTTCCGTGGTGGTAAGCGCTTCGCTGACCATGCCATTCACACGCTGCACCTGCTGCTGTGTCTTGCCGTTCACATCCTGGACAGTGTCGTTCACCTTGGTGACGGTCTGGCTGATCTCATCGACCTTGCCGCGTACTACGCCACTGATGTGCTGAACGTCGCTGCTGACGCTGGCGATCTTTGGTTGCAGGTCCGCACTGATGGTGGCGATCTTGGGCCTCAGATCGGCGACGATGCCTGTTACGTGGCCTACCAGTTCCTGCGACTTGGCAATCAGCGGCTGAGCCGTCTTCTGCGCATCCCTGGAGAGCTTGGACACCTTATTCACGACTACAAGGGCGCCAACGATTGCCCCAACGATAATCAGCAGGATGCAGATCGCAATGATGCCTTCGAAGATCATGATCAGGTGAAGGTCGCTTGCCATGCTTGCATTGTCCTGAAGAAAGAGGGCCATGGAAGGAAGGAGGGAGGGCATCGAGATCCTGACTTTCTAGATTGTGGGTAGCGGCGTTGGATTAGCACCGCCTGTTTCTGTTGAACGACCAATAGGAAAGGGCCGGTAAAGATACCGGCCCTCTATACGATGCGGGTGACCTAGGTTGTGGACGGTGTTTCCGCCGTCTTGCTCACGTAAGCATCTTTCCCGGCGTCGACAGCGGCCTGAACGGCATCTGCTTGGTTCTGAACCAGGTCCTTGCCCTTCTCGACATACTGTGTCCACTGGGTGCGGCCCTTGTCGTAGTACTCCTTGCCCTTGTCCACGTACTGCCCGGCCACTTCCTTGCCCTGCTGCACGTATTGACCGGCCTGTTCCTTGCCCTGCTGCACGTACTGGGTCGCCTGATCCTTGCCCTGGCTGTAGAGCTGGTTGGCCTTTTCGCGCGCTTCAAGGGCGCCCGCAACCAGATCATCGCGGGTTTCCTGCCCTGCCTTGGGCGCGTACAGAACGCCTACGAGCGCGCCAATGCCCAAGCCCGCGAGAAACCAACCAAAACTGCCCGATCCGCCGTTGTCTGCCATTCCCATCTCCAATCGCGTGCTTTCCTGTCAGACGGACAGGGGCCACCGCAAAGATTTACTTTACTGGAAAACTCCGATGCGCGCACCCGTGGCCCGGTTGTTCCAAAGTCGTCGCTCCTTCGAGTTCGTTCCGCGAGAGACCGGGCTGTACGTAACCACTAAGGCTCCTGAGTGCCTCCAC
>CAXTFS010000273.1:0-4956 GCA_964243395.1 uncultured Acidobacteriaceae bacterium
ACCTCCACCAGCCTTAAGCCGACCTACCGGTCCTCACCGCCGCTGACCGAAGCCGACATCTTTAACCTGCTCGCGCTCGGCCGCACGCAGGAGGAAGCGCAGATCAACACGCAGCAGCAGCAGCAGGCCGGCACGGATCCCACCACCTCGGCCATCCTCTCGGGCGCGCTCAATGCCACGGTCTCCAGCCGTGTCGGCAAGCTGTTTGGCGCGGGCTCGGTGAAGATCGATCCGGCCTTTGTCGGCACGCTGGGCAATTCCACCGCGCGCATCACGGTGCAGGAGCCGCTCTCAAAGCAGCTCACCCTCGTCTTCGCCACCAACGTGAATGAGTCCGCACAGCAGCTCCTGCAGCTGCAGTATCAGCTCAGTGAAAACACCTCGCTGGTCGTGACGCGCGACGAGTCAGGTGTCTTCTCGATTGTGTATAAGGTGCGCAAGCGCTATCGTTAACGCGCGCCGTCGACCTCATTGGCGGTGCGTCGTTGTCGGGCTCCAGGCGTCCAATTTTGGGAAACGCGTCTGAAACTCGGAAGACGCACGATGGTGAGTCCATGCGTAGCAACCCACGTCCTTCGTGGCTTTTGGCCGGCGTTCTTCTGGCGATCCCTTCCGCACCGGTCCTCCATGCGCAGCAGCCGGCGCCTGCACCCGATACGCAGCTGAATAGCGACGTGGGAAAGGCGCTGCGCGGTAAGCAGTTCCGCGGCGTGCAGAGCCAGGTGGCAAACGGCGTGATCACGCTCACCGGCGAGGTCTCTCTCTATGGCGACAAGGCCGATGCGGAAAAGCGCGTCGCTCGTCTGGGCGCTACGTCCGTCGACGATCGGATCAAGGTCGATGCCCCACCCGGCATCTCCGATGAGCAGCTGTTTCGCAAGCTCGGCAAAACGCTCGCCTACCAGCGCATCGGCACGGGTGACTCGCTGCCGTTCAACAGCATCACGCTGCAAATCAAAGATGGCGTTGCCACGCTCGGCGGCCTCGTCGTCAATCCGCCTGACAAGGAGGCCGCCATCACCAGCGTGGTCTACACACCCGGCATCCGCGGCCTTGTGGATCATCTGCAGGTGGCACCGCCGTCGCCGAACGACTGGACGATTCGACGCGCCGAGTACCGCGCCATCTACGGTGCCACACAGCTGACGCGCTACGCCATCGACCCGGCCAAGCCCATCCGCATCGTCGTGCTGAATGGCCACGTCGTGCTCACCGGTCTGGTGCAGACAAAGGCTGATCGCGACTTCGCCGGTCTTCGCGCCAACGGCGTGCCGGGTGTCTTCTCCGTCACCAACGATCTGCAATACGAAGGTCAGAACAACGGCCCCGACCGCTAGCGGATCGATCCGGCGTCGCTCCGCATCCTATCCTTCGCGGAAAGGAGCACGCATGGAACGCGTCCTGCGCAGCACGCGCGTCACGCTGGAGATGATCAAGTGGGAGCACTCCGTGTTTGCGCTCCCGTTTGCGCTTACCGGTGCCGTGCTCGCAGCCGACGGTTGGCCCACGCCCCGGGTGTTGTTCTGGATCGTCTTCTGCATGGTCACCGCACGCTCCACCGCCATGGCCTTTAACCGCCTCGTCGACGCGGAACTCGATCGCGCCAACCCACGCACCGCGACCCGCGCGCTGCCCGCCGGACAGCTCACCCGCGGCTTCGTGCTGGCGTTCACGATCGTGGCCGGGGCGCTGTTCTTCCTTGGCGCTGCCATGCTGAACCGGCTCACCCTGGAACTGGCCCCGGTAGCCCTGCTGATCGTGCTCGCGTACAGCTACATGAAGCGCCTCACGCGCTGGTCGCACCTTGTGCTCGGCCTCGCTCTGGGCATTGCTCCCGCGGCGGCGTGGATCGCGGTGCGGGGCAGCCTGGACCCCCGCATCCTCCTGCTCACCGGCATCGTTTTGCTATGGGTCGGCGGTTTTGATGTGCTTTACGCCTGTCAGGATTTTGAGCACGATCGCACAGCCGGTCTGCACAGCGTGCCGCAGGCGTTTGGACTGCGTGGTGCCTTTACGATTGCACGCGGTATGCACCTTCTGATGGCGTGTCTGCTGTTTGTTCTTGTCCACATCTTTGGGCTTGGCCTGATTGCGCTTACCGGGATGGCGGTCGTTGTGCTTCTGCTCGCTTATGAACACTCGCTCATCAGCCCCGCGGACCTCCGTCGCATGAATGCCGCCTTCTTCACCCTCAACGGCGTCATCTCCGTGGTGTTCTTCCTCTTCGTGGCAGCAGACATCGTCCATCGGCGATAACGTTCGCGGACCTGAAAGGGAAAGGGAGTCGCCGAAGCGACTCCCTTTCGTCTGCCTGCGGGAGTGCTACTACTTCTTGAAGTCGTCTGCGGCGTGCTGAATGTGCTGCTTTACGTTGTCTGCACCTGAGGTGATCTTGTCGCGCAGGTTCTGCGCATCACCCTGGTGCTCGACCGTCTCGCGATCCTTGGTGTCATGCGCGGCTTCCTTCACAGAGCCCCACGCCTGCTCACCGTGACCTTTCACTTCCTGTGCCGCACCCTTGTTGGCGGCGGACTGGTCTCCGGTTGCGTCACCAAACGCCTGCTTTGCCTTACCCGCCAGCTCGTCGAACTTGCCTTTGACTGTGCTATCGCTCGTGCTCATTGCTGCCCTCTTTCCTGCTTACATGACTACGCCGAGAGGGGTGCCACGGCGATCGCCGGTGCACCCCAAAACATCAGGACTGGATGTACTTAGATACCGCGTCGTCCACCGATCAGGTTAAAGACCAGCACGATCAGTGCCAGAATCAGGAGAAGGTGAATCCACCAACCCACAAGGTGAAAGCCGATGAAGCCAACGGCCCAGAGGATGACGAGGATTATGGTGATAGTCCAAAGCATTAACTTTCTCCTGATGTTGCGTGTGCTGAAGCATCACGCATACATTCTGCTTGCCGCTTGTGTGTCCGCGGTGTTCGCTATGGTAAGTTGCTAGGCTCGTATGTGAGGTTGTCCCTGTCTTCGCTTTTTTCGAGGTCTCGGGGCGGGTACCAGGCTGCGCGCCAACCCTGCACACAGGCCACCCAGACCGAGCACAGACGGCCACAGACCAAACAGATTGAAAACAATTTGAAAACAAGAGGAGTGCCTTCACCATCGCAGAACGCAGCCCAACAGCCGTCACCAGGCCTCTTGCCGACGCTGTGATCGGCCAGAGATCCGGCCGCATCGCGATTCAGGGCGAGCGCGGCTCCAACAGTCACATCGCCGCGCGGCGCATGCTGGGCGAGCAGGCCGAGATCATCGCCTGTGGCCTTTCGGCAGAGGTCGTGGCCGCCGTCGTCTCGGGCCGGGTCGACGGCGCGATCCTGCCCATTGAGAACAGCCTGCACGGCTCGGTCGCAGAACACTACGATCTGCTTCTGGACGGCCCCCTGCGCATCGATGCCGAGGGTCTGCTGCGCATCGAGCACAACCTGATCGTCGCCCCGGGCGTTCGCCTGGACGACGTGCGCACGGTTCTGTCGCACCCGGTCGCGCTATCGCAATGCCGCCGTTTCCTGGCGTCGTTCCCGCAGGCGCGCGCGTTGCCCTTCTACGACACGGCGGGCAGCGTGCATCACGTCGTCGAAGCGGACCTCCGCGATACCGCCGGCATCGCGCCGCGCATTGCCGCGGAGATCTACGGCGGCTCGGTGCTGCTGCCCAACATCGAAGACCACGCGGAAAACTTCACCCGCTTCCACCTTCTACGTCGGGCGGATGCAGCGCCTGCGCCGGATGCGTCGCAAAGCAATAAGCTCAGCGTTGCGTTCACGGTGGAACATCGCCCCGGAACGCTGGTGCACGCGCTCGAGCGGCTTGCGGCCGTCGGCGCCGACCTCCCCAAGATCGAATCACGTCCCGTCCATGGGCGCCCGTGGGAGTATGTCTTCTTCGTCGATCTGCGCTTCGCCGGCGCCGCCATGGCCGAGGCCGCGATTGCGACTCTGGGCACCTGCTGCGGCACCGTAAAGGAACTCGGGCGCTACCCGGCTGCGGTGTAACGCGCCCGGTCCTACCGGAAGTGCACGTAGGGCAACACTTCTGACACGTAAATGCCGGCAATCAGCACGGACATGGCGATCGTCGCACCACCCAGACCCTGACAGATGGGACGCAACCGCTTCACCTGCGCCACAATGCGATTGTGCTCCACGTGGCTGGAGGAGTCGGTCTCCTCGTCGTTGAGAAACAGCTGATCGGTCTCATGTTGCGTGAGGGTAGCGCGGTAAACCATCACCACCAGCAGCAGGCCGGCAAGGACGGTCCAAATAAGGTTCAACGTCGGATGGTTGATCATGAAGTCCTCTTCCGAAGCCCCGGTCCCATTGCTGAAACTGGCTGTTTCAGCACGGATTCGCATGGCTTTTCTGGAACGACCGAATCCTACACCCCGCTGTCAATGGCTGAATAGAGTCCGGCAGTAACACGGAGGTGTGACCCTGGCTCAGAAATCCCGGCGCAGGCGATGGGCAGCCCAAACCCTTCTAGCCACGGTGCAGGGTCGCGTAGAAGACATACCCCACACCGCACACGGCGATGAGCGTCAGCACCAGCATGCCAAGGATGAACCAGGCGGCACGGCGACGCATTTCGTCTGTGGGCTGCGTGATGCCAAAGGTATTAATGAAGGCCGCCGCCATGGCTTCGAGCACGCGCATCCCCCGAGTCTATGGGAGCGGCCCGCATCGCCCGCTGTCCGTGCTGCATCCAACTCCCGTGCTTTAGGGTTGCTGCGGCACCGCCGGGCGACTAGAGTAGGGAAGGGCAGGCGCGCGTACAGCGTGCCGCTGAGATCCAAGGAGATTGCATGGCCACTGCCACTGTTCCCGTACCCGAGGTTGTGACCGGTCCCGCGCCGGTGAAGACCAATCCCGTCAACCTGACCGATGCCGCGATCATGAAGGTGAAGGAGATCATGGCTACCCAGGACCCGATCCCTGCTGGTCTGCGC
>CAXTFS010000274.1:0-4950 GCA_964243395.1 uncultured Acidobacteriaceae bacterium
CAGCTACAAGGACGCGAACGGCATCATTCAGCACAACCCGGACCGTTCCCAGGCCGAAGACCTTGACGCGATGCCCTGGGCGACCAAAATCTACAAGCGGGACATGGACGTGACCAAGTACAACGTCCCGTTTCTTCTGCACCCGTACATCTCGCTCTACTCCACCCGCGGTTGCCCGGCGCAGTGCACCTTCTGCCTCTGGCCACAGACGCTCTCCGGTCACGCATGGCGCAAGCGTTCCACGGACGATGTCGCGGCCGAGATGAAGTGGGCCAAGGAGAACTTTCCGCATGTGAAGGAGTTTTTCTTCGACGACGATACCTTCAACATTCAGAAGGTCCGCACCGTCGAGCTCTGCTCCAAGCTCAAGCCACTCGGCATCACCTGGTCCTGCACCTCGCGCGTGACCACCGACCGCGAGACGTTGAAGGCCATGAAGGACGCGGGCTGCCGCCTGCTGATCGTCGGCTTCGAGTCAGGCGATCCGCAGATCCTGAAGAACATCAAGAAGGGTGCCACGGTTGAACGCGCTCGCGACTTTGTAAAGGACTGCCATGACCTGGGTCTCATCATCCACGCCGACTTCATCCTCGGCTTGCCCGGTGAGACCAAAGAGTCCATTCGCAACACCATCAACTTCGCCAAAACGCTCGATTGCGAGACGGTGCAGGTCTCGATCGCCCATGCCTACCCGGGCACGGAGTTCTACGACTTCGCCGAGAAGAACAACTACATCACCAACAAGGGCATGAACGATCATGGCGGCCACCAGATGGCGCACATCGAGTATCCCGGCCTGCCCACCGAGTACGTCATGGAGATGGTGCACCGCTTCTACGACGAGTACTACTTCCGCCCCAAGGCAGCTGCGCGTGTCGTTTGGAAGGCCATCGTGAACCGTGATGTGCCACGCCTTTACACCGAGGCCAAGAGCTTCATGAAGCTCCGCAAGGAGCGCTACGCCATGGTGCGCAAGGCCAAGGAAGAGAACGATCTGCGCCAGCAGGAATCGGTCAGCATGAACGCCTAACCCAAGCAGCGCCTGCCACGCGCACACACTGGTTGGTACCCGGGTCCGAACACTTGGATCCGGGTTTTGCTTGCCACGAAACAACGCAATCCGTCATGAAGCACAAGCTCAAAACTTCACAGTACGCCATCCTTGTCGCGGTCATGCTCACGGCATCGGTCGGCGACACGCTGCTCTCCCGCGGCATGGCGCAGGTCGGCCAGGTTGACCCGCATCATCTCGGCCTGCTGTGGCATGCGCTAGCCAATGGCTACGTGATCGCCGGGATCGTCTTGCTGATCGGCTTTTTCGCCAGCTACATGACCGCACTGAGCTGGGCCGATTTGACCTTTGTCATGCCGTCCACGGCTTTTGGCTACGTCGTCGTTGCGCTGCTTAGCCGTTTCTGGCTGCATGAGAGCCTCTCCCCCTATCGCTGGGCGGGCATCGTCCTGATTGTGTGTGCGGTGGGCTTTGTGGCCGGTGGGCCTTCCCGCACGGAGCACGCGGCAGACGAGGCCGCGCCGGAGTTGCCCGCCATGGACTCTGGAGTGGGCCGTTGAGTCCCGTTCCCCTTTCTGTAGGCTCGAACGCCGTCCGCAATTGGAGCTGCATCCTGGTCGTGGCCGCCCTCGCCATTGGTGGGGAGTGCATGATTGCCGCAGCCATGCGCAGCCTCGGCGACCTGGACGTCATCCGTGAACACAGCGGTCTTCCCGGCGCCATACGTGCTGTTCTCGGCAGCCCGCGCTTCCTGGTTGGAGCGATCTGCATGGCACTGAACTTCTTCGCCATGCTGTACACCCTGAGCGTCGTCGACCTGTCACTTGCTGCACCCGCAACAGCGGCGGTGACCTACATGGGCAACGCCGTCGCAGCCAAGATGTTTCTTCGGGAAAACGTCGACCGTCGCCGTTGGGCGGCTGTCTGCTGCGTCGCTGTCGGCGTCGTGCTGCTCTCGCACTAGCGCGCGAGCAGACGCATCATCCCGGACGCTGCGAGGTCCGGCGACACAAAGGTGCGCGTTTCGCCCGAAGCGCGTCCGACTGCTTCGGCGGCCAGTCTGCCACTGCGCGCCGCGCCCTCCATCGTCGAGGGCCAGCCCGTACGCGTCCAGTCACCAGCCAGAAACAGGCCCTCACCGGGCGCATCGGACGAGGGGCGAAATCGATCCAGGCCAGGCACCACCGAGAACGTTGCCCGAGCCTCTTTCAGGACACCGGACTTGATCAACTTCGCCTCGCGCACCTTGGGGAAAAAACGCCCCAGTTCCCTCAAAGCGGAGGTAAGGATCTGCTCGCGAGACTGGCGAAGTTCATCGTGCGACGCACTGATCGTGAGCTCAAGATAGTGCAGGCCGGGCGCAGGCTTCCGCTCACCCCCGCGAATGCGTGACTTATTGAACATCCACTGAATACGCGTATCCAGCAGCGCCGCATGATCGAAGTCTGTCACTTCACGATCGAACCAGAGGTGAATCGTCGTGATGGGAGCATGCACAAAGTGGCCAACTTCATCGTGTACAGCCTGCTGTCGCGGCGAAGGCGACGGTACGGTCGCCAGCAGCTTGGCGGTCTGCTCAAATGGTAGTGACAGCACAACGTTGGGCGCACAGAGCTGACTGCCATCGCTTAGCCGCAGGCGCCAGAGCGCGTCCGGCGTTCTCTCCAGGCTCTCCACACCCGTGCGCAGTCGCAACGCGCATCCCTGCTGCTCCGCTGTGCGCGCGAACGCGGCATAGAACGTCGATAGCGGCTGGATGGGTATACCGAGCTCTGCGCCCTTAGGGTTGCGCAACAGCATTTCGTGGATGACCTTGCCAACATACCTGGTGGAGCTGCTGTCGAAGCTGTCGTTCAGTGTCGCGAGGACCACCGGTTCCCAGAAATGGCGGACAGCGAGTTCCGTCTGCCCCGTGCGCTTCAGCCATGCACTGAACGGCTGTTCGTCGGTGGCCGGATAGCCTCGCAGAAAGTCTGTGAAACCACGTGCAATCGCGAGCTTGTCGCGAGCCCCAAGCATGGGAGCGTGCAGGAAGCTCATCGTAGAGTGCGATGGCGCGGGCAGAGAACCCGGGCCGATCTCGCTTGCGATCATGCCATGACTGCTTGTCGCCGGCTCCAAAAAGTGGATCCGGTCATACCACCGGATCTTGTCGCTCGCTCCTGCGAGCGCACACAGATCGACGAGGTTGGTGCAACAGCCCAGCAGCACATGCTGCGAATCAATTTCCTCGTCAAGCGACGGGTGCTGGTAGGAGTAGGCACGTCCGCCAACGTAGGGCTTGCGGTCGAGCAGCAGGATGTCCGATCCCGCTCCCGAGAGCGCCACGGCAGCGGCCAAACCCGCGAGTCCTGCGCCAACAACAATGACGTCGGCGCTCGTCTCCGAAGCCGCGCTCATGCGCCCTGCCTCGTCAGCAAAGAAGCGGCCAACCCACGACCGAGAATGAGCAGCTTCTCTGTCGTCGGTACCGCCACACGACGTCCAAAAACCGCCCCCGGGTCCTTTGCGATCCGTTGCAATAGCCGATGGTAGATCGTCAACAGCACACGCATCGCCGGCTGCGCATCTTGATCGAGCAACGGGATCAACGCATAGCCGGCCTGGTAGTAAGCTTCGGCGCGCGCGATCTCTCGTGACAGCAACGACAGCGCTTCCTTCGACGCCGCCGCACCCTGCGTGGCGTTCAACAGCTGCGCGACGGAGAGGTGCTCCAACGCAAGGTCATCGAGAGGCAGATACACACGCCCACGCTCGGCATCCTCCCGCACGTCGCGGAGGATGTTGGTGAGCTGGAACGCTACACCGGTGTGTTCGGCTAATTGCTCGGCTCGCGCGTCGGTGTAGCCGAAAATCCGTATGCACACCAGACCGACAACGGAAGCCACGAGATAGCAGTAGCGGTAGAGCGCGTCGAAGGTCTCGTATACCTGCAGATCTTGGCCCGGCTGCGTGCGAAGCAGAGCAACGCCCGCTGGTTCAGGTTGCAGGTCCATGGTCGTACCGGCAACCAACTGGTCCAGCAACGCTGCTGAAATACCAAAGCGCCGCTGCGTGTCGTTCAGAGCCACAAACACAGGATCCTTCGTGCTTTCCGTTTGCGACCCGTGCCACGCGGCGGTCCATGCATGCATCGCCGCGCGCCGTTGATCGAGGGACATTGACTCGTCGTCGGCAAGGTCATCGGCCTTACGCATAAACGCATAGACCGCGCACATTGCGTCAGACTTCGCCTGCGGAAGCACACGAAAGGCCCAATAGAAGTTCTTTGCCTCACGTCGAGCGACCGCGCGACAGAACGCGTAGGCCTCCGCGAGTTGCGGTTCCGTTCCACTCACCATAGTCAGGCTGTCCGGCGTTGCCGGGCTCGGGTCGGCAGCAGTGACGAGCGGATCTTGCCCGCGAGTGCGCCACCCAACAACCGCACCTTCATCGCTTTGGTCACAACAGGCCGCGACCGCAACGTGTTGTAGTCCTGCGCAACGATGGCGTCGAGGATTGCATGGCCGCCCTTGGCGAACAACAACAGTGTGGCCGCAAGATCGCGTTCAACGGACAACGCGATGCCCTGCCCACGCTCGAGCCGGGCGCGCGCATCATCGACAAGAAACTTCATCATGGCGCGAAAGTTGGTATTAAACCGACGTTCGGATATCTGTTCGTCGGTTACGCCAAAACGTTGCATCGCATCGAGCGGTACGTAGCGCCGATTGCGCTCCTGCAAGTCACTCACGATGTCCTGGTAGAAGTTGGCGAGTTGCAGCCCCGTGCAGATTTCATCAGACAACGCAAAAAGCTGCGGGTCGTTATAGCCGCTGAGCAACAATACAAGTCGGCCCACTGGATTTGACGAGTACCGCGAATACTCCTCCAGCATCGCCAGAGATTCGTGATGCGTGTACACCTGGTCCTGCTCGAAGGCCGTGATCAGATCATCG
>CAXTFS010000275.1:0-4914 GCA_964243395.1 uncultured Acidobacteriaceae bacterium
TGCCGCTTGGCAAGGCCGCAGTCTGCACGACCTAATGACAGATGGAGTGCGTGGATCGGTTTACTTGCGAACGGCTGTCGAAACCTCCCGACCTGCCGGGACAAGGCTTCCTGGCCACCAGTTCCAGTCACCCGCGACGCGGAGGAGCGCGGGTCCGATCACCATACGCACCAGCGTCGCATCGATGAGCACGGCGATAGCCAGGGTGAAGCCGATCATCTTCACCACAAGGAACTCGCCGAAAGTGAATGCCGCAAAGACAGCAATCATGATCGCCGCAGCGCTGGTGATAAGACCTGCGGTTCGTGCCAGACCTTCGATGATGGCTTCGTTTTCACCCAGTCCACTCTTGCGCTCTTCGCGAACACGTGCGACCAGGAATACCTCGTAATCCATGCTGAGCCCGAAGACGATGGCAAACGTGACAATGGGAACGAGTGGGAAGATGCTGCCGGTCGGCGCCGCCACCCCCAGCAGCCGGCTGCCGTGTCCGTCCTGAAAGACGAGAACCAGCGCTCCGAACGCAGCCATGACCGAAAGCAGGTTCAGCGCGATGGCCTTGACTGGAGCGACCAGCGATCGAAAGCCAACCAAAAGAGCCAGGAGCGTGCCGCCGACCACAAGCGCGGTCACTCGCGGAAAGCTTTGCTTCACGATGGTCTGGTAGTCCGCGTTCAGCGCAGGGATCCCGCCGATCAGCAGGGTAGACCCAGGCACACCGGTAAGCGCCGCCGCCCCTGTTCGTCGCAGCTCGCGCACCCAGTCCACCTGCTCCCGCAGGGTGACCGACCCCTTGGGTAAGACCTCGATCAGCGCGGTCCGTCCTTCCGCACTAAGGAAGCTGCGGCGGGTCTCGCGCGAAAGGTCATCGAGCACCGCCCTGTTACTGTCGGCGATGGTGGTAATCGAAATAACCCGCTGCGACCGGGGATCGCCGGCCAGGCGTTTGGATAGATTGTCGATCACGTTCCAGCCTGCATTTGTGTGCGCGATGGAATCAGTGGGCAGCTGTACCATCACGCGCATCGTCTGCACAACGCCGGCGCGATCCATGGCCTCAAGCGTGTGCAGCGCCTGCACCGACTCCTCGGCTGGAGGAAGCCAATCGCCCTGCGGAACGCTGGTGTCGAGCCGTGTGGCCTGCGCCGCGAGCAGCAGCAGCGGCGCGCCGGCCAGGACGATCGCCAGCCACGGATGCGCAACGACGACGCCTCCCCAGCGCCGCCAGCGAACGCCCGTACGTGCGCTGCGGGCGGCATCCAGCTTCGGCACAAAGGGCATGCGGCCGAGATCGACGCGCGGTCCAAGCCAGGCCAGAACTGCCGGAACCAGGGTGTTGGTGAGCAAGACGCTCAGGCCCGCAACCAGGCACCCCGCCACCCCGATCGAACGGATCTCGCTGATGGGGACAATCAAAAGCGCCAGGAAGCCAATAGCCACCGTCGCGGCCGAGATCATCAATGTACGGCCTGCCTGTCGCGCTGCAATCAGGGACGCTGCCGGCCCGTCGTTGCCGGCGGCGATGGCCTCTCGGAAGCGGCTGACCATGAGCAGCGCGTAGTCAATGCCGAGACCCAGGCCCAGCATCGTCGCCAGATTCTGTACCAGGATCGAGAGATGGAAGCGTTGGGCCAGAAAGCCCGCGATAGCCAACGTTGCCGCGATCGCAAGCTGGCCGACAGCCAGGGGGATGAGGGCAGCGACCAGGCTCCCGAAGGCGACCAGCAGCAGCGCAAGCGTAACCGGGATGACCAGGCTCTCACCGCGTCGCACGTCATCGGCACTGGCTTTGCGAATGTCGAAGTTCAGAGGCGTCTCGCCCGTCAAGGCGATCTTGATGGACGGGTACTGGGGCCGTAGTTGCGCCTCAAGGGAGTGTTCCAGCGTGTGCAGCTTGGGGACGATCAGTTCGACGGGACCGTCCGTGGACGAGAGTCCGACAAGAACAAAGGTCCCGCCATTCTTCCCCAGAAAGATCGGATCGCGCAGCTCCTGGTAGGACACCACACCGGAGACCCCGCGGACATCGCGAAGGGCTGCGTCGATACTTGCGAGTGCGCGCCCGCCCTCCTCTGTGTTGGGCGCTGGAAGCCCCTGAATGACCAGCGCCACCCGGTCCACGAACGGGGAATGGAAGCCGGTGTTCAGTTCCTGGTTGACCGTCTCTGCTTGACTGCCTTCTACGCGAGTCGCTGTTTCGAGATGGCGCTCGGAGTGGAAGGAGAACGGCAGCAGCGCGAGGATGGCGACAAAGACAATCAGGGCCACCCAGGACCGGCGGGAATTCATGAGACTCATGATGTCACACAAATCTTCGCGAGACAGGTCGCGGGTACCGCGATGACGATTGGCTTTCAAGCCGCCTTCGTCCGCGCTGGCAGCATCTACTCCCTTGACGTTCGTTCACGTGGGAGATGCCATGCCTTTTATCGCGATCCTGGCGCTGGGTGCCGCCTTTCTGGGGGCAAATCCGGCAAATTCTGATCCTCGCATCGGTGTGTGGACGTTGGTCTCTGCGCAGTCCGCACTGGATCCACCAAACAAGCTCTCGATCACTCCAGTCCCAAACGGTGTCCATCTCGTCATGTCCGGTGAGACCCGCCTTGACTTCACCGCTCGATCGGACGGACACGGGAGCGCTGTGCCTGGTAACCCGGCGTTCAATGAGATTGAGTTGCACAGGGTCAGCAAGCGGCAGTCCGAGGTCAAGGAGGAGAAGGATGGTTCCCCTGTTGCCACGGTCGGCGAGAAGCTCTCAAACGATGGCAAAGAGTTGACCATCACCACCGTAAGCCAGGGCAAGCCCAACCAGATCACTGTGTGGACAAGAACCGGTGGGGCCACAGTCGGCAAGGATCTATTTGCCGGGGAGTGGACCCAGGATGAAGGCAAGACTCGGCTGCGCCAGGGACTTGTGCTTAAGATCGAGTCAGACGGCGTCGACGGCATCCGCTTCTCAGGCGGGTACACCTTTACTGGACGCTTCGATGGTAAGCAGTACGACCTTCACAACGCTGCTAATGACACTGTGCAGCTCAACCTGGTAGATGCGCATACCGTTGACTCGGTCTATCGACGTGACGATCAGATCTCGCAACGGGATCGCTGGGTCGTCTCCGCCGATGGACGCACGTTGACGCTCTCCAGCAAAGGCAGCCTGCAAACCGGTCAGCACATCGCCGAGACTCTGGTCTTCCAAAAGCAGTAGCGTGTTGCGGTGGCTCTACGAAACGCCCAGTCGTACACTGACTGGCTCGTTCACAGTGCGTGGCGCCACCGAAATAATGCCCTTGCGGTGCATGAATTTCAGGATGCCGTTCACCGTCTCCTCGAGCGTTGGATCCGCCTTGCCCCAGGTCGACGCATCCCGCGCAGCCTGGTAGGTCGAACTGTCATAGCGCTTGAACTCCATGGACGAAATGTTCTCCACGGAGCCGACCAGAAAGTCCAATAGGGGGAACAGCAAGTCTTCCTTGCGGCAGCGCCGGATCAACTCTGGCACGAAGTCGGGAAGGTTGAAGATATCGAACCGGCGCCCTGTGGACTTGGTGATCAGGTCGGTGATGTCCAGCATGTTGGCGTAATCGTCCCGCGTGACGTGATAAGTCTGATTTGCCGTACCTGCCGTGGTCGAGATGGCGACAATGTTGTTGGCCACGATGTCGGCGGGAACAAAGCTCACCTGGTTCAACGCATCGACACCGATCCCGTGATTGATCATGAACGCCACAAGGCGGACGGCGATATCGAAGTTATTGCCGCCGCCGGTTACGGATGGACTAACGAGGGCGGGCCGGAAAATCCGCGTTGAGAGACCCTGCCGGCGTGCGTCGGCGACTACCTGCTCTGCGACCCATTTTGTCTGGCTATAGCCGAAGTCCAGGAGCTCCATGTCGGCATTTTCGTCGGTCTCCCACAGGACCTTCTTGACTGCCCAGCCGAAGATAAAGGTCGTCGAGACATAATTGAATTCCTTAGACCGGCCTTCGAACGCCAGGCGAAGAACCTCGTTGGTTCCCAGCACGTTGGCATCGCGCATGCGGTCGTAGTTGAAGAGGTAGTTCACCGTCGCGCCATTGTGAAAAATGGTGTCGATCTGGTTGGCGAGGAAATCCCAGGCGTCCTGTGCGAGCCCCAAACTTTTCTGTCCAAGATCGCCGCAAAGCGGGATCACACGCGCTTCAAAGGTCTGCATCAGCCCGGGCGCACAGGGGCCCATCGACTCCATGGCAGCCTTCAGCCTCTGTTTGCCCTGTTCTTCATCGGAAGCCCGTACGAGAACATAGATCTTCGCGCGCGTTTGCTCCAGCAGACTCTTGATCAGAAAGGGACCGATAAAGCCGGTGCCCCCGGTCAGCAGCACATGATGCGGTACAGGAACGTCAGGCACGGGCGCCGGGACGGGGGGCGTAAAGATCAGCTTCCGTTCCTCGCTCATCATCTGCTTCTCGGCCGCGCTCTGCTCCTCGCGGAACGCCGCAAGTGACTGACGCAGGGCAACCAGAGCGTCTTCCGGAGCGCGCTCCAACTGTTCGGCTAGTTGGAACAGCTCAGCGACGCTGACGCGCTGGATGACGCCAATGTCCACCTGCCGAGCGAGCACCTCAGCGCCCCGATCCTTCAAAAGCTCCTTGATCTCGTGCATAAACACGACAAGATCCAGGGAATCCAGTCCGGCTTCGACGAGATTGTAGGATTCGGTCCCGGTGAGGTTGTACTTGACCTTTAGTTCATCGAACGGCGAGTGCACCGCCGACTCGGCAACTGCAGGCCCTGCGTCCTTTTCCCGCGAGAACTCCGACACCACGGTAAACTCACCCGCAAGCCACATCTGCTTGGTCTTGTGGCGCATGATCTTGCCCGAGCTGGTTCTCGGAATCGCCCGGGGCATGATGAAGGAAATGATGGCTACTT
>CAXTFS010000276.1:0-4812 GCA_964243395.1 uncultured Acidobacteriaceae bacterium
GGGGTCATAGTGGCAGCCCGTGCCTTGCCACCCTTCAGCCCTCCGCGTCTTCCAAGGGCAACTGCGGCAGGGTCCTTTTCCTTTGGGGTCAACGGTCCGCCCGTCTATTGCTCTACTATCCGCATTGCGTTCTGTATCGCACCATGAAATTTATGATGTTTGAGCGGTCATGCGGACGCAAGCTCAATTCAGAGGTTCCGCCCTATGGATTCAAACTTGACCACTACCAGTGTAGTGGAGCTCCATCGTTCACTAGTAGGGACGAAATAATTCGTCCTTAGCTAAAGCAAGCGAGTCGAATGCTAAGATCAGAGTATTCTGACTTAGCAAACCTGAGCTATAACGAGGGCGCTTGACTGAAGATGACGTCGAAGTCACCGTGGTGATCCCGACGCGGGATCGGCCTGAACTGCTCCTCCGGGCGGTGCGGAGCGTACTTGCGCAGACCTTTGCTGACTTCGAAATCCTGGTGGTGATCGACGGCATTAACCCGGCCACCGTTGCCGCGCTGGAGTCCATGAAGGACCCACGGCTGCGCTGGGTCGAACTGCAGAACTCCGTTGGCGGCGGCGAGACGCGAAACACAGGCGCACGCCTTGGCAAGGGACGCTGGATCGCGCTGCTGGACGACGACGATGAGTGGCTTCCCGAGAAGCTGGTCAGGCAACTTCACGCTGTCGGGCTCAGCGAGATCTCAGTTGACGTCTTGGTGACCTCGGAGCACATCTATCGCCACCCGGAAGCACCGGATGTTTTGCGCCCACGGCGCCTACCGGCGGTGGGCGAGCCCCTGTCAGAGTTCATGTTCGATCACCTGTGCTACTTCCAGACATCAACCTTTCTTTGCAGCAGGGAGCTTTTTCTCAAGGTGCCGTTCGACGCATCTGCGCCCTTTTTCCAGGACATCGACTGGTTTCTACGGCTGAGTCAACATCCCGGCTTTCGCCTGGTCGTTGTTCCCGAGCCGCTGACGATCTATCACGTCCCCTTTGATCGGCAGACCGTTACGCAAAAGACGGGTTGGCGGTCGCGCCTGAACTGGGGCATTTCACGGCGGTCCCTCCTGAGCAGGCGCGCCTACGCACGCTTCATCGTCGGCTCCTGCGCGGCCCGCGCCGTGCAGGAGAGTGCCGGGGTGCGTGGCTTTCTTGTGCTCGCCCGGGAGATGGTGGTTCACGGCGCACCGACCCCGTATATGCTGGCACTTCTGACCGGCATTTTTCTGATCTCGCCCGCTCTTCGACAGCGGCTCCGGGATCTACTGTTCCTTCGTAGGGGGCCGGTGGCTTCGACCAGCATCACGGTTCCGGGCGGCCTGGGATGAAGGCTTACCCAGCCACGTCTCACCCCCGGGTTGCCATCTTTCGCTCTATCCTGCTGCCCCTCAGCGAAACCTTTGTACGCGCGCAGGCCGAAGCTCTACAGGGCTTTGATCCGGTCTATGTCGGCCTAAGACGTGGGAGTGCCCTGCCGCCCGCCGCCCGGCCTTGCGTATACCTGGGAGGACCTGCAGGCAAGCGTTCCGTCCCGCGTGAATTGGCTTACTACGGCACAGGCCGTGCCCCGCGTTTTTTTGCAGCCATCCGCTCCTTTGACCCCGTCCTGATCCACGCCCATTTCGCCCCGGACGGCGTGGTTGCGCTGCCCATCAAGAGGGCGCTGGGGCTCCCCTTGGCCGTGTCTCTGCACGGGTACGACGTCACCATGACCGACACCACCCTGGGAGGAAGCCCTTCGGGCCGGATGTTCCTGCTTCGCCGCCAGCAGCTTCGGCGGGAGGCCGCCGTGTTTCTCTGCGTTTCCCGCTTTGTTCGTGAGTGTGCCCTCGCCAGCGGTTACCCGGAAGACAAGCTGCGCGTGCACTACACCGGAACCGACTGCGACAGATTTGGCCCTTCCTCAGAGCCTCGCGACACTCGTCTGATCCTGTTTGTCGGCCGCCTTGTCACGAAGAAGGGATGCTCCTTTTTGCTGGACGCAGTGGCTCGCCTGAAGGCGCAGGGTCACAGCATGCGCATTGTGGTCATCGGCGACGGTCCCCTGCGCAGCGGTCTTGAACAGCAGGCCCGCAGCCTCGACCTGGATTGTGAATTTCTCGGCGCTCAACCGCCAGAAGTGGTGCGCTCCTGGATGGGGAGGGCACGCCTGTTCTGCGCGCCCAGCGTGCGCTCGGTAGACGGCGACAGTGAGGGCTTCGGGATGGTCTTTACGGAAGCGCAGGCTATGGGGACGCCGGTGGCCAGCTTCCGGCACGGCGGCATCCCCGAGGCAGTCGAGGACGGTGTCACCGGACTGCTGGCACCGGAGGGCGATGTGGAGGCTCTGGCCCACGCCATACAGCAGTTGCTCTACGATCAGAGCCTGTGGGAACGTTTCAGCGCCAACGCAACAACGTGGGTGCGCCAGCACTTCTCCTTGCAGCAACAGACCCGAGCCCTGGAGGACATCTATGCTTCGTTGGTGGGCACAGGGCCTGCGGTACGCCAGAGCCGACCAGCCCTGGAGCGAGCGTGACCGGTAGATCCGCCCAGGGAGCGTTTTGGCGAAATGCACCTGTGCCTGAGGTGTCTGCACTGGCAGCAGCAATGGCCTGTGGCCTTTCGCGCCGCCGCCGTTGCCCCGCAATAAGAGCCGATTACTGGCGGAGACCTCAACGATGAGCACCACCCTCCCTAATCTCCGGTCCTTCTCCGTGTCTGAACCGCCACGCACTGCCGACGCGCCAGCGCCTGCAATCACGGCAGCGCCCCCCGTCTGGAAGCAGGTTCGCAGCTGGGTAGTTCTCGTGCCACTGCTGTTCTATGCCAATTGCGGCGAGGTGGGGACCGCGCACGTGGGGGCACCGTCAAACGCCCACAGGGCAGGCCTCCTGGTCGTGACCGCAACCTGTGCGGCGCTCATCCTCGGAAGGTACCGCCTAATCCTAAGGGCGCTGCAAAGGTCCGCGATGGTCATGGCTCTTTCCCTATTCGCTCTGCTCTCCACGATGTGGTCCACGGAACCGAGGCAAACCGTCGTGAGCGCCACCACTTTGGTGGTCATGACGACGTTCGCGGTGTACTTCGCCACGACCTATACCATCGAGGAGCAGCGTCGCCTCCTTCTGCTCTTTGGCGGGATGGCATTTATCTTGAGCACTTTGCTTGCCGTGCTTGCACCCACGTACGGAGCGCCCGGTGGTAACTGGTGCGGTGTGTTTTCGCACAAGCAGCAATGCGGAGCCTATGTTGCCCTTCTTCTTACTACGATGCTGTACTTCAAACCCACCACTGACTTACAGCGTTTGCTTCGCGTTTTGTTCTTCCTTCTTGGCCTGGTGATCGAGATTATGTCGGGTTCCAGAACCGGCTGGATGATGACGAGCCTTGGTGTGGCGCTCTTCTTTCTCCTTCCTCCTTTATTGCGCTTTGCCCAGCTGGAAGCCTTGTTTCTTACTTTCTGCGCCGTGCCCATCATTTTGGGCGCTGTGGTGATCTGGCATACCTACTCTGCCGCGCTGCTCAGCAGTGTCGGCAAGGATCCCACCCTGAACCAAAGGACGATCATCTGGGAAGCGGTCTGGAACGAGGTCACCAAAAAGCTTGTTCTTGGCTACGGGTATGAAGGATTTTGGAACGGGCTTGCGGGCGCTTCCCACACGGTGATCATTACTGTGGGTTGGCCCATCGCTCAGGCGCAAAGCGGGTACTTGGACCTCTGGTTGCAAACCGGTGTGGTTTCCGTCGCAATCTTTCTCCTGCTGCTTGTGCAAGCCGTTCGACAACTACTTCGTTTGGGGCGCGTGCCTGCCTACCGGAGCGTTGCGGCTTGGTGTCTCACGATCATCGCTTGTAACCTGTTCTTCAACATCAGTGAGAGCGACTTCAACGTGCTGCACCTGGGTTGGTTTCTGGTGCTGCTGGCCTGCCTGCAGCCACGGTTCGTGAACGCCGGCTACGAACCGGCATCCACCGTGAAGCCTTTTTTTGGTCTTTCAAGTCATCACTTCTTTCACGGCCGCAGTTCGCTGCCCCGTAGGTCCCAACGCTCAGCAGAATCCGAAGATCGTCCGCTCGGTCAGGCAGGAGCACCTGTATGAAGCTTCGCCTAGCCATCTGCATCTGTACCGCGGATCGACCCGAGGTCCTGGACCGTTGCTTGGCCTCGATCGCCGCTGGAACGTCGCTGCCGGACTCTATCCTGGTCTCTGACGACAGCCGGGAACCAGAAGGCACGCGTTCGGTCTGCGCGAAGTATCCGCACGTCCGTTATCTTGCCGGACCGAGACGGGGTTTGTGTGCGAATCGCAATGCGGTGTTGCGGCCGGTGCAGGACGAATTTATCTCACTGGTGGATGATGACGCCCTTGTGTCTTCGACCTTTGTGGGCCAACTGCGAGACTTGCTTCCCACTTTAGCTCCTCGGACCATTGTGACGGGAGACGTGCTGGAGCGTGGGCAGCGCATCCGTCCACGCAATCCGTCGTTCTGGGGCCACTTTGCAGCAGAACCGGGCGCGGTTCTCAAGACGATCAACCTGAACTCTAACTGCTTCCCCAAAGGTGCGTTTTCGGATGCCTCCTTCGATGAGGACCTCATATATGGCTACGAGGACATGGACCTTTGCTCCAACCTGCTCTCGAAAAAATACGCCATCCGGTATGAGCCTTCCCTGATGAACGAGCACGCTCCGCCTACGCATAGCCGGACTACGAGCCGCGAAAGGGCGCGACTGGTGGAGCAGGCCCGCTTCCAGACGAGTATGCGACGTCACCTCTTTTGGGAACGCCGACTTGTGAAAGCCATTCTCTATGCCGTGCTCGCGCCTTTGCAC
>CAXTFS010000277.1:0-4780 GCA_964243395.1 uncultured Acidobacteriaceae bacterium
GATCGAGGACGGCATGCTCCGGACGCACGCGGTCATCGCCCACGGTCCAGTACTGCCAGTACGGCAGCGCATCCGTGACCGACTCATCCGTCATCTGCTCATAGCGCCCGGCCGAGTAAGCGCGCTGGGTGTAGCCCTGGAAGACCTGGTCGAGCTCCGGGCCGGAGAGCTGCTCGACGCCGGCGTCGGACTTGATGGCGTTGACGGCACGGCGAAAGTCGGCCGGGGTGCCGCCCTGGGCCGTGACCTGCACCAGCTGATCCTGGATGCGGGAGAGGACGCGCTGATCGGAGATGCCGGCGAGGGTGAAAGCGTCGGCCTTGTACTGCGCGGTCAGGCCGTCGAAGACGCTGCGGGTGACCGGCGTGAGGTCGCGGAGGTAGTCAATTGCACGACTATTGGGCAGGTCGAAGCTGCTGTAGATGCTGAGGCTCGTGTCGCCGGCGGAGTCGGAGAACTGCTGCAGGCGCGAGCCGGCGTAGAAATCCAGCGGGGCGGCCGTCTTGCGGCGGCAGTCGCGCAGGACGGTGAGACGGCCGAGGATATTGGCGGCCGCCATGGAGCGGGCGAGCTGCTCGCCCAGGGGCAGGCTAGCCACGGCCATGCTCGACGCCGGCGACGACCGCGGCTACGCGCTGCTTGTGTTCGGCGAGCGACCCGGCGCGCAGCTCGGCGAAGATGCGGTCGAGGTCGGCGGTGTCCTGATCGACCTGATGCTGCTGGGCGGAGCTGAACTGCGGTTTGTCCGGGCTGCCGGCCGGAGTGACGATAGCTGTAGCCGGCGCGGCCGGGCGCAAGAGCGCATCCTCTGGGCTCTCCGGCGGCGAGACCCCGTACTTGAGGTACATGGCCTTCTTGCCGAGCGGCAGGCCCATCTGCTGCAGCGCGTCGTCCGTGGTGACCTCTTCGCCCAGGTCTGCCTCATCCTCGATCGCGAAGGCGATCTTAGGCGCGGGGCAGTCCGGGCCGAAGTTCCAAAGCGTGAGCGTGTGCAAGAGCTGGCGGTTGATGGCGTCCGACACGTCGAGGCAGAGGTCGATCGAGCGCTGCTCCTTGGTTTCCTCATGCACCTTGCCGAGGGCGTGAGTGCCCTTGCCGCCGTCCGAACCGTGGCTGGTGAGCGTGCCGCCGACGATGCGCCGGTAGATCTTGCTCTCGAGCATGTTGTAGAGCTTCTCGTAGGTGCTGGGGTCGGCCGAGCGGGTGCCCTTGAGCAGATCCTCCATGACCCTGAAGCTCTCAGGCACGGCGATGGCGACCTCTTCGATGAGGGCCTGCGCGGCGCTGAGGGCCTTCCGCTTTTCGTCCGCGTCCGCACCGTCCTTGTGGACGACGACGGCGGTACCGGGGCCGCGCTCGGCCAGGCGTAGCCAGAAGCGCTGGCAGTTGCGCTTGAACCAGGAGGCCCAGTAGATGTCGCGCAGGATGGGCGAGCCCATGCGGTTGCCGTGGCGTGGGCGGCTGGTGAAGGTGAGGAACTTCTGCTCGGGTACCAGTGCTCCATCGGTCGAGCCGGCGTACTCCTTGAGCCTGAGCGCGCCCACCTGGGGGTACATGGCGGGGGCGAAGCAGAAGAGCTCCTGCGGGCAGTCGACGATGTCAGTGAGCGCGGCCTGGCCCATGGAGGTGTCGAACATGAGCTCCGCGATGGTGTAGCCGTAGAAGGGCGCGTCGAGCAGGTTGTTGAGGACGTTGCGGAAGGTGGGGAGGGATTCGAGTTGCGACTGGCAGAAGTGCGCGGCGTCGATGGCCTGGGCGGACTCGTCGGCCGGCACGAATTTCCAGCCGCGGCTGAGCACCGAGAGCTTCATCTCGGCGATCGCGGCGGCGATGTCGTCGTCCTTGGCCTCCAGCTCGCGGTAGTACATCATCGCGGCGGGGGAGTTATCGATCATCTGCTGCCAGACGACGGTGGGGTTGGCGGTGCCGGCAAAGGCCGCGCCGAGCCGGTAGGTGGTGCCCTGGTTGAGAAAGAGCAGCTCCGGCGTGACCAGGGCCGGGCCGGTGGGCGGCGCGGGGTTGGGATCGTTGACGGGTGGGGCGAGTTCGGCGATGGGGTCCATTTAGAGGATGCCTCGGGAGGTGGCGTAGTTCGAGTCGGACGTGCTCGAAGTGAAGTCGCTGGAAATGACCATGGTCTTGCTGGCGAAGACCGCGAGGGACTTGGCCCAGAAGGCGTCGGCATGGGCGAAGCGCTTCTTTTTGCTGCCGCCGGCGACGGCCGAGTCGACCTCGATCCGCGGCGCGTCGAAGCGGACGCCGCCGCCGGTGGTCTCGCGCTTGACCGAGGTGAGCTCGTTGCGGATCTGCTGGGAACCGGCGGGCAGGCGGGCTTTCGCCTCCTCCATCTGTTTCTTGAGGCCGATGGCGAGCTCGGTTTTGAGCCGGATAGCCTTGCCGGCTTCATCCTTGGTGGAGCTGGCGAGGGGCTTCTCGCCGCGGGGGACTGTGCCGGCGAAGTTGATGCCGATGATGCGGCCGGGGAACGCCTCGTTGAGGTAGTCATACAGCGCGATACCCATGCCGGTGGCGTCGATCGCAACGCGGTCGCAGAGCTCGACCAGGGGCTTGAGCCGGGCGAACTGGGCCGGGAAGCTCATAGCGTGGAGCCAGATGACGTGACGGGTCCAGGCGACATCGCCGATGATCTCATCCATCCAGAAGCAGGTGGCGTCGTGATCGCGGGCGACGTCGATCCCACCGGCGATAAAGCTGCGCAGCCGCTTTCTGGGCGGGGCGTAGAGCTCGTGGCCTTCCGGGGTCTTGCCGGCCAGCAGCATCGGCAGATAGTCCGGCGGGAGCTCGACCGAGGCGTTGGCATCCTCGCAGGTCGCGATCAGCTCAGGCGGCAGCCAGGCCCCGGCCGACTTCAGGAAGACGCACTCGAACTCCTGGTTCCAGGTATCCTCATCGCCGACGCCGGCGCGCATCTCCGGGATGTTGATCGGGCAGCCTTCAGCGACGGCGAGATCCACGTCGACCCAGTGGGCGCTCCAGGGGCCGCGTACGACAGGGTTGATCTCCGGCTCGACGCCGTCGATCAGGCCGAAGTCGCGCGCGATGTCGAAGAACTTGCCCTGCTCGCCGTTGGGCGTGGACAGAATGCGCAGCTTGTGGCCGAGCGCGGTCTGGCGGATGACGGCGGCCCAGATCGCGTAGCTGTGCTCGTGGTGCGCGAACTCATCCAGCACGGCACTGCCGGGATAGCCGCGGGCCGTCCGCGGGTTGGCGGGCAGGGCGATGATGCGCGAGCCGTTGGGATAGGCGATGCGCATCTGGTAGTCCTCAATGCCGGAGACCAGGTCAACGAAGACCTCGTCGCCGTGGAGCTGGGCGACCTCGCCCATGAGTTCCAGCAGCGAGCGGCAGGTTTCGACGAACTCGACGGACTGCGCCTTCGAGGCGCTGAGGACGGTCCAGGTGGCCTTCGGCTTCTCCAGGCAGTCGAGCACCACCTCCAGCGCCGTAGCAAAAGAGAATCCGATACGGGCCGACTTGACCGCGACCTTGAAGCGCGATTTGTCCTGCACCCAGCGCACCTGGTAGGGGCGCAGAGGCATGGCGGCTTGCACGGTGACGGGCTGGGCGAGGTCGGTCATTAGAAGCCAAACGTCCTTTTGCGGGCTTCGACCAGGTCCTCTTGCGTGACCGGCTGGCCGGCCTGGATCTTCTTGGCGAGTCGCTCGGTCTCGGCTTCGAGCTTGGCGATGGCGAGCTTTTCACGTTGTTCAAGAAGTGCGATCTTGCGCTCGTCGGTGGCGGCTTTGCGCTCCTTGATGTCGTTCGCGCGCTGCCCCTGCATCACTTCAGCTAGGGAGATCAGGGCCTTGGTCACCGCCATGCGCCCCTTCGCCGAGCCATCCTCCGAGAGCACCACCATGAGCTGGTCGCGCGCTGCGTTCATCACCGCGTCGTCCGAGCCCTCGACCGTTGCCTTTGCAAAAGACTCGGCGATAATGCGCGAGTTCTCCGACGCTTCCAGCATCTGCTGGCGCACATTTACAACCCGCGTCTTGTACCAGCGCTGCAGGTTGGACTTCGGAATGCGCATGTCCGGGAACAGCTCCAGCACGCGCAGCCCGACCTTGTCCCACTGAACGAAGCCGCGGCCAGGATGCACCTTGAAGGACGGCGTCTTCACGGAGACGTTGCCCTCTTCATCCTCTTCAAGCTGGTCATCCCACTTCTGGCCGAAGGGCTCCGCCGATAGGTCCTCGATCTCAACCCAGGTGAGATTGTGGACGTTCTTCAGCTCGCAGATGGCGCGATGCACGATGGGCGGCAGGCGGTCTACGCTGAACGGCTGGTCTACTTTGCGATCTTCCGCCATTAGAGCTCCACGGCTGGGTCTTTGATGGTGCCTTCGAGCAGATCACGCCCCTTCGGCGTGATCTCCAGCTCCAACAGCCGAACGTTCCCGTCGATCTCATTTTTATGCCGCTGGAAGGTGACGTAGCCACGGCCGCCCAGGTCCTGCAGCATGGTAGTGACTTCGTTCTTGGTCACGTCATAGCCGAGGCCGCGAACCAGCGCATTCCAAACCGTGGAGCTGGTGAGGTGGGAGTGCTGCCCGTCGTGGG
The DNA here is from genome assembly GCA_964243395.1 of uncultured Acidobacteriaceae bacterium. GTDB lineage: Bacteria > Acidobacteriota > Terriglobia > Terriglobales > Acidobacteriaceae > Granulicella. Next base: position 4,581 of record CAXTFS010000277.1, read on the forward strand.
TGGTCCGCAGCAGATCCAGAATGTTACCGCGGAGTTCCTTCGCCCGCGCCGTCTCGATGTGTCCCATGGCTCCCTCTTACCTCCCGTTGCCCGCAAGCAGCTGGTCGAGCTTGCGGTTGATGTCCGTCTGGCCTCGCATCAGGCCGTCTACCTTCTCGTGTGTGCGGCGGCCCTGCTGCGCTGTCAACGCGGTAAGCGTC
>CAXTFS010000278.1:0-4757 GCA_964243395.1 uncultured Acidobacteriaceae bacterium
GCGCTGGCGTGATGGCGGGGCACCAAATCAGCGGAGAGCAACCGCGCTACCCCGAGAGCGCGCTGGCGGATCATCGTTCCGGGACGGTGGTGCTGCTCGCCCTGATCGGAAAAGACGGCAGAGTTCGCGAGCTATCGCTTCTTTCTCCCACCAGGGACGACTTGTCCGTGGCAGCGTTAGCCGCAGTGAAGACCTGGGTCTACACCCCATATCTCCTTGAAGGGGAGCCCACCGAGGTAAAAACCACCATCACGGTCAACTTCAACCTGAGCTCCTCCATCCAACGGTTCTAAGCAATCGTCACGAGCGCGAGTCGATCATCCGGCGGCGAAGCCCCACTGTCCTGCCTGCATCCAATCGCCTGAGGACACTCATGACCCAAAGTTTCGGATATGCCGCGCAGACCAAGGCTGCGCCGCTTGCGCCCCATTCGTTTGATCGCCGGGAGCCCGGCCCCAAAGATGTTGTGCTGGACATTGATTACTGTGGCATCTGCCATTCGGACATCCACCAGGTGCGCGGCGAGTGGGGTCGCGAGCTGTACCCCATGGTGCCGGGGCATGAGATCGTGGGCCGCGTGAAGGCGGTTGGCAGCGAGGTCACCCGCTTCAAGGTGGGCGATTCGGCGGCGGTGGGCGTGATCGTTGAGAGCTGCATGCAGTGTGCGAACTGCAGTGCGTCGCTGGAGGTGTATTGCACCGACGGCGGCGCGGTGGACACCTACAATGCCGTGTTGCGCAACGGCGAGCGGACCATGGGCGGGTATGCGACCAACATCGTGACGCCGGAGCACTTTGTGCACACGCTGAAGCCGGGCATCGACCTGGCCGGCACGGCGCCGCTGCTGTGCGCGGGCATCACGACGTACTCGCCGCTGAAGCACTGGGAGGTGGGGCCGGGCAAGAAGGTCGGCATCGTCGGGCTGGGCGGCCTGGGTCACCTGGGGCTGAAGTTTGCGCATGCCTTCGGCGCCCACGTGGTGCAGTTCACCACCTCGGAGAGCAAGATCGCTGACGCCAAGAAGCTCGGCGCGGATGAGGTCATCATCTCCAAAGACAAGGACGCGATGGCCAAGCACGCGGGCAGCTTCGATTTCATTCTCGATTGCGTCTCGGCGCCGCATGACATGGACGCCCTGCTCGCGCAGTTGAAGCTCAACGGCACGCTGTGCCTCGTCGGTTTGCCGGATCAGCCCTTATCGATTCAGCCGTTTTCGCTGTTGGCAAACCGTCGCTCGCTCGCCGGATCGGCGATTGGCGGCATGAAGGAAACGCAGGAGATGCTGGATTATTGCGCGGATCACAAGATCGCCGCGGATGTCGAAGTGATCGGCTATGACAAGGTCGACGAAGCGTATGACCGCGTGGTCAAAGGCGATGTGAAGTACCGCTTTGTGCTGGATAATTCGACGCTGAAGCAGTAAGTCTCGCTTTGAGCAACATGGGCGGCCAGCTTAGACTGGCCGCCTTTTCGTTTTTGCCGTGGGTCTCTCCGATGCGCAGGCGGTGAGGCTGCCTGCTTCGGTCGAGATGGCGATCGGTGGGTAGGGCGTAAGTCAGCTTTTCCGCAGCCTCATCACGGTCTGTGTTTCGCGACTGATTGTGGGTGGGGCGCCGCCCTTGGTTTCATCGCTTAGATCCAGACAATGCACTGCGGGCTGGTGACCGTCTGGGTCGATCGCTGCGTGAGTTCGCCGGTCTTCGCATCGCGCGCAAAAGTGGTGACCGAGTTCCCGTCCTGATGGGCGCACAGTAGCCAGCGCTCCGTGGGATCAAGCGCGAAGAAGCGTGGGCCGCGTCCGCCACACGCAATCTGCTGCAACTCCGTGAGCTTGCCCGTGCCGTGGTCGATCCGGAAGGAGCTGAGCAGGTCAGCGCCGCGCGTGCTTGCGTAGAGGAACTGGCCGTTGCGGGTGATGGCGACCTCGGCGGCGGTGTCGCCCTTGTTCCCGGCGGCCGAGGCGGGCCGAAGGTCCGTGGCGCTGCCGGGGACGAGCTCTGCATGCGGTGTGCCCCCGTGTACCGACCAGCGGTAGAAGTCGACCGTGCAGTCGAGCTCATGGACGCAGTAGAAGCCGGTGCCAGCCGGAGTAAAGGTGAGGTGGCGCGGGCCGGAGCCGGGGCGGGCGGCGACGCGAACCGGGTCGTGGAGCGGCTTCCCGGTGCCGGGCGCGATGGGGAAGATCAGGATGGCATCGTCGCCGAGGTCGCAGGCGAGGACGAAGCGGTTGTCGGGCGAGATCACGGCGCAGTGGATGTGCGGCGCGTCCTGGCGCTCCTTGACAGGCCCCAGCGCACCGCAGAGACCGCTGCCGGCACAGGCGAAGACGCGTGCAGCAGGTGCCGGTTTGCCCCCCGCATCGAGTGCGAAGGCGGCCAGGCTGCCGCCGGTGTAGTTGGCGGCGAAGAGCAGCTTCCCGGTGCGGTCCACGGAGACGTAGCAGGGATCATCACCGTGAGTGGGCGTGGTGCCGATCGCGGTCAGCGTACCCTGCCCACGGTCGAGCGCAAAGGCAGAGACGGCAGCGTCCGCGCCCTCGCGCTCATTGCAGGCGTACATCACGGGCAGGTGGGGGTGCAGCGCGAGGAACGTCGGCTTGGGGGTGGCGACGGCTAACTCGGGCATGCCGAGCTCGCCGGTCGCGGGGTTCCACCGGGCGCGGTAGATGCCGTCGCCGCCGGTTCCCAGAAACAGCTGCGTCGGTGTGCCCGCATCGGTTTGCGACCAGGAAGGAGCGTTTGAAAGCGCGGCCGTTGCCATGGCACCTCGCAGAAACGTGCGCCGTGGCATCTTGTCATTCAGCATGGCGATGATTGTAGTGAACGAAACCCAGCGCGGGCTCGTGGGAAAGAACGGCGGCGATCTGCAGTTTAGTTCCGGGCTCTAGTTTTTGGGCAGACCGGCAGTTTCAGCAGCCGTGTGCGGCTCTTTGGCGAGCTTGAAGTCCATCTCGGCGGGGTGCGCATCCTGGTTGATGACGGGGAGCGAGGGCAGGTGCTGTGAACCGCCGGCTTCTTTGACCACGGCTTCGACGTGCTCGAGCACCTCTTCGACGCTCATGGTGTAGAGCTCACGGCCGTTGTCGTAGCCGCTCTCGATGGAGTGCTTGAGGAAGCGCCCGGCAGCCTGCGCGGCGAGGTAGTCGGTGATGATCTTGCCGTTACGCTTCTTCTGCTCGATCCAGGCGGTGTTGGGCATGGCGATCCACATGGGGCGGCCATTCACGCTGAAGCGGATGTCGGTGGCGTCGGCGTGGCGGGTGGCGATGGCGATGATCGTGCCCTTCCAGACGCAGTGCTGCGCCTCTTCCGTCCAGCGGTCGGTAGCGACGAAGTCCTCATACATGCGCTCAAGGGTAGACGCTTGCGGTGGGCGAGGCAAGCGGCGCATCGGGGCCGGCGCCGCATCTGAAAACTGGCGAGGGTTCGGCATGAAGATTCTGGTAGTGGGCGCGGCAGGCAAGACGGGCGAAGCGATTGTGAAGCATGCACTGGCACAGGGGCATACGGTGACGGCGTTTGTGCACGATGCGAAGGAGTTTACGGGCGAGGGCGCGCGCGTGGTCGAGGGGGATGCGCTGGACCCGAATGCCATTGCCGGCGCCGTGATGGGGCAGGATGCGGTGCTCGATGCGCTGGGCGGACACACGCCGTGGAAGGCCACGACGATGGAGGCCAACGCCGCGCGGAATGTGATTGAGGCCATGAACCGCAGCGGTGTGCGGCGGTTGATGGTGATTTCGGCGATCGGCGTCGGCGGCACGCAGGACCTGGTGCCGAGCTGGTACGAGCACCTGATCATGCCGACCTTTTTGCGCGGCGCGATGCACGACAAAGAAGCAATGGAGCCGGTCGTGGAAGCGAGTGGGCTCGACTGGACGATCGTGCGGCCAGGGCATCTGGTGGACGGGGAGCCAACCGGCAAGGTGCGCGTGTTTGAGCCGGGATCCGGCGAGACGGCGCACAAGATCACCCGGGCGGACGTGGCGGTGTTCATGCTGGCGCAGCTGGAGAAGAGCAGCTACCTGCGGCAGGCCGTGAACATCGCTTCGAACTAAGAGTTCCGGTGTTGGTTGTCTGCGTCTGCGGAACGATTTCGGTACTCTGCCCGCGGGTGTGGCCGGTTGAAAGATATAGACACACGAGCAACACGTAGGCGACCCGCGGGCAAAAAGGCTGCGGCTCAGCCGACGGCGGGTTTCGCAGGAAAGACGCGTCTTAGGTCGACCCACAGGCGACACATGGGGCTAAGCTGATCTCGTGCGCACGCTCATGATCGTCCTCTTCGCCGGCCTCCTCTCCTCGTCCGTTTGCCTAGCCCAGGGGGATCCCAAGCCGCCCCCGCCGAAGCCTGCGTCCGACACGCTCGTCTTCACCAATGGCGACCAACTGACGGGCAAGCTGGAGCGTGCGGACGGCGGCAACGTCGTCTTCAAGAGCGACATGGCCGGTGAGCTGACGGTGCCGTTCGCCAAGGTGAAGGAGTTGCGGTCCGGTACCGAGTTTGTGGCGCTGCGGGCCGGCAAGCCGGGCACGAACAAGCCCGTGGGCACCGGCGCTGTGGTGGTGGAAGGCGATGTGCTGACGCTGACCTCGAGCACCGGCACTACGCAGACCATCCCGGACAAGGATCTGGGATTTCTGATCGATGTGCCTTCCTATGCCAGGGAGATCGATCACCGTGCGAGCTTTCGGCATGGATGGACGGGTTCGGCGACGGCCGGCCTGACGCTGGTGCGGTCGACCGAAGCGGGCACG
>CAXTFS010000279.1:0-4757 GCA_964243395.1 uncultured Acidobacteriaceae bacterium
ACGGTGGAGAGCCGGCGTGAGGTGGAGCTGGAGCAGAAGCTGGCGGCTGCCGAGGCGCAGGTTGCGGCGTTGCAGGCGCGAGCGGCTGCCGTGCTTCCGGAGGAGGCTCGCGCGCGGAAGACGCTGCCTGCGGCGATGACGACCCTGCTGGCGAAGCAGGGGGTTACGGTTGATTCGCTCGAGGCGGGTGCGCTCGATGCGGCGCTTTCGAGCCTGAGCCTGGAGCAGCGGATCGCGGTGAAGGCGCAGCTGATGCGGTCGGGGATGCTGGGGTAGGCGCTTTGAATTGCTGGAGCGCCGCACGGATGCACGCGGGGAGATCTGAGGATGGCGCGGGCTTTCGGCCCGCCTGATGAAGCGGCGATCCCTGAGGTATTCCGTTCCACTCTGGACGGACGCTTTCGGAAGGTTTACATGGTGCGCGGCTTTGGCTGCGCTTTTCTGTTTTGCAAGGGAGATGGGATGAACGCGAAGTTTACGGAGATCAGTGCGGCTGCGGACTACCTTGGGCCGGGAGCGATTGAGGTTCCGCTTTACCAATCGGAAATTACAGACCTAGTTCGCCGCAGAGGGATCTTTGGGCAGCGGATCAAGCAGGTTCCAGCGACAGGTCATCCTTCGCGATTTTTCGAAGAGACGTCGATTCCAGCGCCTTCGGCTGCGTCGGGCTTTGTAGATCCGCGGAACATTGTTGCGCCGCTGGTGACACCGACACGGGTAGAACGGAGTGTGCCGCTGAAGGCGCTGGTGGCGCAGATCAACTACAACCTGTTCGACATTGAGCTGGGCCAGCAGCAGAGCCAGTTTGCGTATCTGCAGGCGAAGGATCTGGCGGATACCGTTGACGGTGTGCTGCGGACCCATGATGTGGCGTTGTGGAACGGCACGGATACGAGCCTGAGCTCGCCGACGACGGCGCAGTACTTTGGCGGCGCCGGCCAGATTGCTGCCGGTGGTAATACGGTGACGATCGGATCGGCGGCGAGCATTGTGGATGGGCTGAAGTCGACGATTGCGCAGATGGTCTCGAACAGCTCGTTTGGGGTTCGGCCGACGGCGATCTATGCCAATCCGGTGCTGCTGGATCTGATCGATCGCGAGATGAAGAGTGAGTTCAACGTGGTGCTGAACTCGCGGGAGATCGATGCCGGCTTCTCGGTGAAGACGCTGAGCACGCAGGCGGGGGATATTCCGTTGATTCCTGAGTGGACACTTGGATATACGGGGACACCGGGATCGGGTTCGGCCGTGCTGCCGGCGTACATCGTGACCGAGGATCTGATTGAGTATCACTGGCTGAGTGATCCGAATCCGCGGATCTTCCAGCTGGGGGTTCCGGGCTCGCTGGCGAGCCAGTATGTGGTGGTGAAGTTTGGCGGGCTGGTGGTGAAGGGTGCGAACTATGCGCACTACCAGGTGCTGGTGGATCGCTAGAGCTGAGCGGGGCCCGGGGTCTGAGGCTGGACCCGGGCCCTGGCCCGGGCTTTTGGAAGGTGGGAAAGATGCCGTATCTATTGCCGTCAGAATACGTGGCCTATGGATTGAGTGCGGATACAGCGGATGCGTGGGTGGCGGCGGCTTCGGCGATGATCGAGGCGCATTGCCGCCGCAGCTCGCTGGTGGCAACGAGTTATACCGAGCGATTGCGGGTGACGGAACCGTGGGGTCGCGCGCAGCTTAGCTACGGCCCCGTGCTTGCTGTCAGTGCGGTGCAGGCGCGGTATTCACCGCGTCCTCATGCTTGCAGTGATGGACCACTGATGGAGTTTGGTTTGCTGTTTGGATTGCCGGGGCAGTGGGTCACGGTGGATCCGACGACAGTAATATCCGACACGGTGACAGGCGAAGTGCAACTCGCGCCGAATCTGCTGGGCTTGCGCTACAGCGAAGTCGAAGTGACGTACACGGCGGGGCTGACAACGGCGCCTGCGGCGGTGAAGTTTGCGTGTGCGCAGATTGTGAAGAATGCGCAAGCGACCCCGGGGTTGAACGTGAAGTCGAGCAAGCTGGACACGCTGCAGACGCAGTATTTCAGTGATTCGCTGCTGGACAGTGGGGTGCAAGCGATGCTGCGGCCCTTTGTCGCAGAAAGACTGGGGTAGGCATGAGCGGATTTGCGAGTGAGGGCGCGGCGCGGGCTGCGGATGCGGCGCTTTGTGCCAACGGTGCGTTCGCTGCGCTGCTGCGGCTGCCGGGTCCGGCGGCGAGTGGTGACGATGCGGAGCAGCTTGGGCTGGCTACGCCGGGCTTCAACGATGTGTCGATCGGGCCGGCCCTGTGGCGCAAGGCGGGAACGATAACCGCGCTGCTGGTGGGCGCCAACGCGGTGCAGCGTGTGGCTGGGCTGGAAGGCTTCGTTTCAGCGGAGGCGCTGTTCGAGGCCGCGGTGGGCGTGCTTGCGGATGGCGTAGTGTACACGATCGTGGATTGCGAGCCGCTGCAAGCAGGTGAGGTTCCGTGTGCGTACCGGCTGATGACGCAGGCTCCGTTGCGGGCCTAGCAGAGGCGTATGCGGGACGTGTGCCTTGCACGGTCGTAAAGCTTGTGGACGGGAATGCCGTGAAGAGTGAGGGAGAGACGTGCAGAACGCGAAGGACACTTTTTACCAGGTGTTGCGGGAACGCTTGATGAGCGTGAATCCGGAGCGAACCGTGGATGTGCGGGGTATTCCCCGTCCGGCGCTGCTGGTTGATGAGAATGAGTTGCTGCCGATCCCCGCGCTGCCGGAGTGCTTTCACTTGCGATGGGGCGCCGAGACAGTCGAGGCGAATGGAGCATTGGCGAGTGTGACGCTCGTGTGCGAGATCGCGTATGCGACGGCCGGCACGGCTGCTAACGGGGGGATGGATCGCGGGCGTGCCCTGGCGGCGATGGATGGCGAGCTGCTGAACATGGCTGGGCAGGCACCGCAGAACGCGGTAAAGAACGACTACAGCGCCTTGGCGAGCGGCGGCGCGGCCATGGCGATGCCTACGCGGATCTGGTGGGGCGATGTAGCCTTTGGCGCGTTGAAGGTGGAGCGCGACCGTATGGCACGAACGGCTACGGTTGCTGTGCACAGCTACCAGGAAGTGGGTGAGTTATGACCGTGACGGAGACGATGCCGCCCGCCATCAAGCGGGTGCGCGCGTACTTTGCGCCAGTGAGCCGAGCTGCCGGACAGGTGCCGACGCCGACTCTGTTCGATCCTGCAGAAAATGGGAGCTTCGGCTTGGATCGGCCGCCAGCGCCGTGGATCGACCTTGGGTGGATCACCGGATTTACGCGTACCAGTGGAACCGTGGTGTCGCCGGTTCGTTCCGGTGCGCCGGCCGTTGCGCAGCTGCAGACGCGTACGGAAATCGAGGCTACGGTGCGCTTCGCCTTTGAGAGCTGGGGCAAGCTACAGATGTCAGTGGCGGCGGGCACGCAGCAGATGAACCTGCTGGCTGTGGCTAGTGGTTCTTCTGCGGCTGGCTCCGGTGGGATGGCGGTAACGGCGACGGCGTTGGCGGCTGGTTCGAGCGCCACGACGTTGAATGTTGGCGCTGCGGGTGCTTCGGGCTTTGCGATCGGTGGTTTGCTGGCTGTGGACCTGGACTACGCGACGGGATTCACGGGGTTTGTGGGCAGTGGGGTGAGTGGAGCGTACCTGCGAACGGCTGTGGGCGACGTCCACTATGTTCGGCGCGTCACGCTGAATGTGGGACGAGTGCTCGCCGTGAGCAATGGGGTGCTGACGCTGGAGGCACCGTTGATCGCGGGCGTGCCCACAGCGGCTATGAAGGTGAGCCCGGTGGTGGGGTTCTGTGATCGCGAAGGATCGAGCTTTTTTCAGGAGTGGTCCGCGCTGTTTGTGGGTGAGGGACAACAGGGCGAGCGGGTGATCTGGCACTACCCGCGGCTGCAGACGATGAGCGGCATTGCGGAGGAGACTGCAAAAGCCGGGGATGGGTACCAGTCTTTGCGGCTTGCCGGGGCATTTCGCGCATTGCCGGTGGTTGATGCCGTGGATGGCGAGAACGTGGTTTGTTTTCGGAGTTACCTGGCGGGGTGAGGGTAGCGCTACCCGAGAACGCGACCGGTTCTGGACCAGCTTGATCGCACAAGAAGAACGGGGCAGGAGGATGGATGCGGATCACGATCGATAACGAGGATGGGCGTGGCGCGGTGGACTACTCCTCGGTTGTGGCGGCCGAAGGTCCTGTCACGATCGAACGCAAACTGAACACACCTTCACGGTGTACGGCGGAGATTGTCCTGGGACTAAGAGGCCTGGCTACGCCGGCACGCCGTGGACGTGTGGTGGTGACGAGCGACAGTGGGACGGTCCTGTTCACGGGCTATCTCGCCATCGAGCCGGTGGCTGTCTACGCAGGAGCGGCGTCGACTGGGCCGGTGTATCGGGCGCGGCTTTCCGCGGTGAGTGATGAGTGGCTGCTGGACAAGCAGGGGTCGGGTGCGCCCGCGAGCACCGATGGGCTTTCGTTGGCGTTGAGTGGGTCGAGCTTGCTAGGGCAGCTTACGCAACGAGTGCAGACGGGAGTGAGCACGGGGCTAACACTCGCGAGTGGAGCAACGAACGCGCGGGCGATCGGAGCGTTTGCCGTGCAACCGGCTGCTCCATGGAGCACGAATGCGGCTGCGGCTGCGAGTGCCAGCTACGCCGGGTACAAGGTGCTCAATGGAGCAGTCTCGATCGTCTCTGCGGGTACGGTGAGCCACGCGTTCAGTGAGGGGAACGGTACGTTGAATGTCGCCGAGTTAAGCGCGAGCAA
>CAXTFS010000280.1:0-4743 GCA_964243395.1 uncultured Acidobacteriaceae bacterium
CCAGGCGATCGGAGACACCCAGCTTGTCGTACACCTTGCGGAGATAGTTCTTAATCACCTGTTCGGTGGTGCCGATCTGGTAGGCGATCTCCTTGTTGCGCATGCCGCGGGTGATGCAGCCGATAATGGCCAGCTCCTTTTCAGAAAGCCGGGGCTGCGTGCGGGGGTTCGTCAGTGAGGCGGCCTGCGCGCGGTAGGCCTCGATCACCCAGCTGATGGACTGGTTGTCGATCCAGGTTTCACCCACGGCGATCTTGCGCACACATTTGACCAGCAGATCGGGCGAAATGGACCGCGGCACCACACCGCGCACACCGCGGCGGTACAGTTCGACGGTGTTGCTCTCGTCTGCCTCCGTCACCTGCACGATGAGTTTGGCCTCCGGCGCCCGACGCACAAACTCAGGAATCGCATCAATGGTGCCTGCGATCAGCTGCCCTTCGAGAAGAACGACGTCCGTCGGGAAGCGCTGCAGCGCGGCAAAGAGGTTGTCCAGGGTTTCTGCCTGGGCGACGACACGAATATCGTCTTCCAAAGCAAAGATCTTGCGCATGCCGACGCGGTAAATGGCCTGGGAATCCGCGAGAAGTACGCGAATCTGATTCACGGCGGTTTCCACTGACGCTACGTCGCCGTTCTGTGACTTTGCACCATCGAGTATCATCACTGCTCTGCCTTCAGAACGTATTCGTCGATCACCGCGGCGGCTAGTCGTTTTCCGTCCCCAGCAGCATGGCGAACAATCCGGCCCGTACAGTGCAGAATGACGTCTTCTGCACCTCCCATCACCTTGGCAGGCATACTCAGCCGAAACTCCACCGCGCTTCCGAGCGCTGGCAGGTCGTCGGCGGCAAACAAAACTCCGCTTGCGGACACATCTTCTGTTACGGCGTGATATTCCCGCTGATCCGCGAAAAGCACCAGCTCCAGATGCAGCGGAAAGCGGACCGCCGCCCGTACTGGTTCAGCTTTAGTTGTCTCTACCGCGGGGGTCTCACTCATAGCGCGAGGTGGGGTTGTACTCCTGTGATGCCACTGATTCTACTGCATAGGTTACCGAAGGCTATCCCGCGAGAGTGTCAGACTCGGTACGGCTGGGTGTCGCGGTTCCGGGCAGAAACAACGCCGCCGATCCACCAACCCAGGTTCGCTCGCGGTTGTGATCGACCCCCATCATCAGCCCTCGGCCCATCCGCACCAGCGTCGTCATGGGGATCATCGCGCCGCCGTCCGGCCATACGTACAGAATGCGGACTTCGGCCTGGGTCATGCCCTCGGGCGTCTGGATCACTGGCTCAAAGCTGACGCGCTCCTGCAACAGATAGTTCCCGCGCTCCGCCGTTGGAACGGCTTCCAAATCTGCCTGAGTCGGGGCAAACTGGATGCCTTTCCCGGCAAAGGAGTAGAGCGGCTTGAACACCCAGCGCTCCCGATCCTCCGGAAGGCGATCCCGACCTTCCCCTGCAAACCAGTCGTCCAGAAACACGGCCGGGGGCACGGTTGGGTGCCGCAGATACGGGATTGAGAACTTGCTGATCTGGAAGTACCAGTTCGGATGTCCGGCCCAGCTGACCTCCAGCTCATCGCGGTAGTCGAAGGGCGGTGTAATCCCCTCGCGAACCAGTTCGTCCACGATGGCGCGGTTGTAGATGCGTTCGATCTTTGTCAGCCGATCCCCATTTTGGGGGTCCCGGTAGAAAAGCGAGCGGCCTTGCCGGGTGACTGTCGTAATGTCGACGGTGCGGATGCCGAGGTGCCGTTCGTGCATACGGAAGTCCGGTGCCGTTTTCTGATGTTCCGGATCGATCTCCAGCAGAATGACGCTGGCCGGATCGTGCCCGGCCACGATGACGTCGCGCAGCAGGTCCCAGTAGCTCTCCTCGTTCAGGCCGCTGAACAGGCAATCCAGCTGCGGGTCCAGGTCGAAGACCTCACGGTAGGCTCGCCCGAAGCCGGGCTGAAACCCGAAGATGGACGGAAAGGCCTGCATTTCCACCAGCCTGGGCTCAAGATCACCCGCCGCGGTCCGCACCAGACCGAAGTCCACGGTCATGAAGTGCGGATGAGATCCCTGTCCTGGCACGTGGAACGCCGCCGGGATCGCCTTTTGCGAGCGCTCCATATAATCGGTGTTTGCCAAAAGCTGCGACGTCAACGCCTGGCCGGCCCGGATCATCCTGTCGAGCATCTCCGGCGCGAAGAAGCAGGGTGTCTCGGCGACGCGGAACTGGATATCGCTATTTGTCTCCCGATTGAGCCGTGCCTTCAAGGCCCTGTACTTTTCGGCGGTGAATCGGCGATTGAATTCGCTGCGAAACAGCTCGATCATCGTGCTCTGCCCTCCGGCGCAGCCGCTTGGGTCTCCGGGTCAGGGTTAAGCGGAGATGAGGAAGCGTCCGTCCTGCATGATCTGTTCCTCCTGCGCTCCATCGCCCAGCCAGATGTTGAAGCCGAGACCCACCACGTCGATGTGGGTGGTTGACTTCCAGGGAGCGCCGGTGTGCGCGCCGTAGGGGTCGCCAAAGGCGATGTGGATCCCCGGAAACTTCTCATCCTGCAGAATGTTCCCGATGACCTCACCTACACCGATGTTGGTACCAATCGCAAACTCGCCGACCCGATCGGAGTTCGCATCGGTGTGTGTGTACTCCCAGAACTCCTGCTCCAGCTGCTTATTCGCGCATTCCACGGTGGTGATCCGGTTGCGGCCGATGTTGATCGTGAGCGGTGTGTCGCGCAGGATGCCGTAACGAGCGCACAGGAAGTCACCAACTACACCGTCGACGACAAACACGCCGTTGACCTCGCCAGGGGCGGTGAAACACTCGCCGCCGGGCAGATTGCCCCACTTCTCCGGGCTGATGATGCCGGAGGTCTTGAACCAGCGGTACGCCGGATCAAGGTCGGCCAGGATGTTGGTGCCGGCGTCCGTGGTGGCGCGAATGTACCTCGCCTTGCGCACGCGATCGAGTACCGCCTGGCTCAGCCGGTCGACCGCGTTGAAGTCCGCGCGCATGCCCCCAAGCATGATCTCAGGGGTGATGTTCACCATGTGGGCGTGCCGCATGCGCCGGCGATTCACCACGTCGGTCATCTGCATACGGCTGCGCAGCTCGTTGGGCTGCACCTGCACCGCAAAGATGCTCACCTGCGCCCCCTCCATGTCCGCTAAGACTTCCGCGGGCATCTCGGTCAGCGGCCGGGAGGCAATCTCCTCCAGCACAAAACCGTTCCAGCCGCAGCCGATCCGATCAAGCTCGGCAGCCATGGCAGCAGCGATGGACGTGGTCGCCTCATCGGTAATCAACGTCACCCGTTCCTCCGGCTGAATGCGCAGGCAGGTCGTCACGGCGTTGTGGGCGCCCTCATGAAACTCCTGAGGAAAGCTCACGGTGCGAAGGTCGGTGGTGACAGTCGGTTGCGGAAGGCTCATGGGATCGATGTCAAGGCTGGTCAAGGCGTTGAGTTTGTCCTCTCCTTGGGTAACGTTGCGTTCACGATGTTGGATGCCGACAGGGCCCTAGAGCCCTGCCCGGGTTTCCAGCGCCATATAGTCCACCACCTGCTTCAGGTCGCCGGTCTCACGCCAGACCTTCAGCTGCCGATCGGCGCCGGAACCCTGCCGGATCATGGTGCGGATGTACTCGATCGCATCCCGGCTATCCAGTTCATCGACCACATCGTCGATAAACGTGAGGTATTCCTGAATTAAATCGCACTCCGGCACCTCTTCCTGTTTGCCGAAGTCGATCAGCTTGCCCTGCAAGCCGTACCGGACGGCACGAAACTTGTTTTCCATCAGCAGGGCGCGTGAGTACTGGCGGTAGTCCTGGTTGCACGAGTGTAGCCGCCAGAGCTTGGCGGCCGTGGCCTGGATCAGCGCCGCGATGGCGACGCTCTCCTCCGCGCGCATGGGAATGTCGCAGACCCGGACCTCGATCGTGTTGAAGAACGGATGCGGTCGAATGTCCCACCAGATCTTCTTGGCGTTGTCGATGGAGTTCGTCTTCACGAGCAGGTTCACGTAGTCCTCAAACTCGGAGTAGCTTGCAAAGCTGTCGGGGAGGTTGGTGCGTGGGAAATGCTCAAACACCTTGGCCCGGTAGCTCTTGTAGCCGGTTTCCATGCCCATCCAGAACGGCGAGTTGGTGCTCAGCGCGAGGATGTGCGGCAGAAAGTAGCGCAGGGAGTTCATCACGCGAATCGCTGCCTCGCGATCCTCGATGCCGACGTGCACATGCAGCCCGAAGATCAGGTTGGACCGTGCTACCAGTTGTAGATCCTCGACCACCTTGTCGTAGCGCTCGTCAGGGTAGATCTCCTGCGAGCGCCAGTCGGCGAATGGATGCGTCGCGCCGGCGACCAGCACCAGCCCATTCTCCTCGGCGAGCCGGATGAGGTTGCGCCGGAGGTCGTAGAGGTCCTCGCGCGCCTCGTTGATGTTGCGGCAGACGCGCGTGCCGACCTCGATCACCGACTGGTGCATCTCGGCCTTGACGCGCTCTTCCAGACGCAGCTTGCCTTGCGCAAGCATGTCGGTGGAGATGTGGGAGCGTAGATCGCGTGTGTCCGGATCGACGGTCTGGTATTCCTCTTCGATCCCTAATGTGAACGACGGTCGCATATCGTGGCCCTCCGTGTCCTAAACGCCCGAACGGCGCGCTGCGTTGGATTTCCGCTGGTCTTGTTTCCCCGTCACGAGGTCTTCTTTGCGGCGGTCTTCTCGGCGACAGTCTTCTTGGC
>CAXTFS010000281.1:0-4719 GCA_964243395.1 uncultured Acidobacteriaceae bacterium
GCATAGGCAATGCCGCGCCCGGCCAGCGTCGTCGCATCCGCAGAGCCCGACATCGGCAGCACTGCCAGGTAGACGATATTACACAGGATGTAGAGCAACAGCACACTTCCCGTGCCCAGCGCCAGCGACAGCGGCAGGTTGCGTTTGGGATTCTGGATCTCCCCCGCCGTAAACGTCACGTTGTTCCATGCGTCGGAGCTGAACAGCGATCCTACCTGCACCACCGCGACCAGGGTCAGCACACCCACGCTCACGATCGGGCCGCCCACGCCGATCTGCAGCGGACGGTGCGTGCCGGGCGCTGCACCGGCAAAGAAGGCATGCCATCCGGCACCGAAGTTCGCGGCCAGTGCCACCGCGTTGCGCGCCAGCACACCTACGGCGATCACGCCCAGCAGCGCCAGTACCTTGGCGCTCGTAAAGATGTTCTGTACCGCCGCACCCAGCCTCACGCCGCGGGTGTTGGTGAAGGTCAGCAGCGTGACAATCGCGATCGCCGCCAGGTTGGCCGTATTCAGCCCGATGTTGCCGGAGCCGACGTGAAAGATCCATCGTGATTGACTGACGCCCGGCACAAACACGCCAAGAAATTTACCGAATGCCACGCCCACCGCGGCAATCGTCCCGGTCTGGATGACGAGAAACAGTGTCCAACCATAAAGAAAGCCCCAGATCGGCCCCAGCGACTCCCGCAGGTACACGTATTGGCCGCCGGCCCTGGGCATCATCGCGGCCAGTTCACCGTAGCTCAGCGCCCCGATCAGCGTCATGGCTGCCGTTACCAGCCAGGCTGCGATCAGCAGCGCCGGCGATCCCAGGGTGCGGCTCATGTCCGCGGGCACGATAAAGATGCCCGAGCCGATCATCGAGCCCATCACGATTGCCGTGGCGGAAAACAGCCCCATGCCCTGCACCAGGTGTGGCGATGCAGCCGAAGCGCGTCCAGCATAGCGTCCGGTGCCTGGCGGGACCGCCGACGCTGTTCTATGTTCTTCGGCCAATGGCGACAGTCCTGCTTTAAGAGTCAACGCCCGACCGCGGCTCAGTCCCTGCGCTCGTTTGTGTTTGCACTCACGTTACCGCAACCGCTCGAGAAAGTCCCGCATCGCCCCGGCCGTCGTCATGTCTTCAACGAACAGTCCACCGATCACGGCAACCGAGTCCGCTCCGGCCTCGATGACGCTCGCCGCATTGAGGCGGGTGATGCCGCCGATGGCCACCAGCGGTTTGCCTGTCAGCTCCCGTGCACGCCGCACGCCCTCCAAGCCGACCACCGGCTCTGCGTCTGCCTTCGTTCCCGTAGCAAACACGGGCCCGATCGCGATGTAATCCGCAGAACCCGCCTCCGCTTCACGGACCTGCTGCTCGCCATGGGTAGAGACACCGACGCGTACGTCATATCCGTCGCCGAAGACACGGCGTACCGCGTCCGGCGGCAGATCGCGATGCCCTACATGGACGGCGCGCCATCCCGCCAGCAACGCGAGGTCTGCGCGATCATTCATCACCGGGAGGCAGCGGCTGCCCTGCAGAACCTCGGACAGGATCGCGGCATGATGCAGCACCTGTTGCGGTTCGCCGTGCTTGTCGCGCAGCTGCACGATCTCTGCCCCGCCGTCCAGTAACCCCCGCATAAACTCCGCAAGATCCACACCGCGTGCCTGCAACGTGCTGATGTCAGCGATGGGATACACACGAGGCAAGACCATCTGCGAGACCATCAACGAGGCATATCGCGGTGCGTGGCCTTGGCCCGGTAGCCTGCCGCGCCGAGCCGCTTCTTCAGCTCTTCCGCGATCATCACCGAACGATGCTGGCCACCGGTGCAGCCGATCCCGATGGTCAGGTAACTCTTGCCTTCCTTGATGTAGTGCGGCAGCAGAAACGTCAGCATGTCCGCAGCTTTATCCAGGAACTCCCGTGTCTGCGGGAACTGCCGCACATACTTTGCCACCCGCGGATGCTTGCCGGTCAGGGCGCGAAACTCGGGGATAAAGTGTGGATTCGGCAGAAAACGCACGTCGAAGACCAGGTCCGCGTCGGACGGTACGCCGTTCTTGAAACCAAAGCTCGTAACGGAGATCGTCAGGTTGCGATCGTCTGCACCTTCGCCCCGGTCGAACTGCGCGTTCAGGTGCGCGCGCAGCTCATGCACGTTGAACTTGGAGGTATCCAGCAGAATGTCCGCCACGTTGCGGACCGGATCCAGCCGCTTGCGCTCAGCACGGATCGACGCAATCACCGTCTCGCCACGGCCAAGTGGATGCGGCCGGCGTGTCTCCGAAAAGCGCCTCACAATGACGTCTTCGCTGGCCTCGAGATACACCACGCGCGTCGGCAGAACCTTGCGCACCTGTTTCAGAATGGTCGGAAACTTGTCGAGCCGGATACCTTCGCGCACATCGACGACCAGGGCTGCACGCGTGATCTCGGCGGACTTCGCGACCAGATCCGCAAAGCGCGGGATCAACTCCAAAGGAAGGTTGTCGACCGAATAGTAACCAAGATCCTCAAAGGTCTTGAGAGCCGATGCTTTGCCAGACCCTGACAGTCCGGTCAGAATGACCAGTTCGCGAGGGCTGCTCTCTGTTTCCGTTGGGGTTTTGGTCGTGGACTTCGGTTTGGCTTTCGCTTGCAGCTTGGTCTTGGTGTTCTTGCTGGTTTGCGGCTTCGCCGTCTCACGTGGGCGCTGGGTCGCCATAGCTGCATCCTAGCATTCACTTCTTACCTGTCGCATCCAGGCGTTCCGGCCAAGAGAAAGGGCCCGGCGAACCGGACCCTCGCGTGGAATGGCCCGAGCTACTTGGCGTTCAAGGCCTCGGCGACGCCGCGTACCTCACCATCCTCGTCCGGGAGCGGCTTCGGATGATCACGAATGGTCTGATCGCGCTGGTTTGACCGCACGGCCTGTTGCTCAATCCGGCGCAAAGCATCGTGCAGGGATTGTTCCATCTCTTTGCCTTCGCACTTGGCCACAAGATCGCCACCGGGGATCATCAACTCGACCTCGACGATCTTGCGGTAGCGATCCTCTTCCAGAATGATGCGCGCGCTGACCGCATTGGAAACAATTAGAACGATGCGTTCCAGATACTCATTTGCCTGTGCCCGGAGCTTGGCAGTGACCTCGAAATGACGGCCGACGAACTCTATATGCATGGGTACTCCCTTCAAAAAGTACGATGCCCCTAGCGCTGACGGCGTTGGTGAGTGCTCGGAATCCCCAGGTCTTCCCGGTACTTGGCCACCGTCCGCCGCGTCACCTGGATGCCCTGCCGCTGCAACTCGCCCGCTAGCGCGTCATCGGTAAAGGGCTTGCGCTGATCCTCTTCGTCGATCAACTTCTTCACCTTACGCTTCAGCAGCAGGAGCGGCACATCCCCGCCCTCCGGCCCATTGACGCCCTCTGAGAAGAAGAAGCGCAGCTCATACACGCCCTGGGGCGTGTGCACATACTTGTTCGCCACCGCGCGGCTCACGGTGGAGGGATGCGTGCCGATCTCCTCGGCCACTTCCTTGATCATCATGGGGTGCAGGCCTTCGACGCCACGGTCCAGAAAGTCCCGCTGCCGCCGAACGATGACCTCACAGGTGCGCAGAATCGTGTTCTTTCGCTGCTCCAGGTTGCGCAGCAACTGAATGGCCGAGCGATAGCGTTCCTTGACGTACTCATGCACCTCACGCTCAAGGCCGCGTTCATGCAGCATGCGCCGGTAGCCATGATTCAGTCGCAGCGAGGGCACATGTTCGTCGTTCATCACGACCGCCCATTCGTCGTCGCGCTGCACAAAGGCCACATCCGGCTCGATCAGGCGCGCGGTGATCTGGTTGAAGCGTTGGCCCGGCCGCGGGTTCAAGCGCCGGATCGCCTCGCCGGCCTCCTGCACGACGGCTAGCGGTTGCCGGCTGAGGCGCACCAGGTCGCGCAGGTCACGCCGCTGCAGCAGCGGCAGGTGATCGCGCACGATCACCTCTGCCGTGTCCCACATCTCGCTCTTTTCCGGCGCATTCCCCCGCACCAGCGAGATCTGCAGCAAGAGGCACTCACGCAGATCGCGCGCGCCCACGCCCGGTGGATCAAGCCGCAAGAGCAGGTACCGTGCCTCCTCAAGGCAGCGGCGAGCGTCCTCGATGGCAGGATGTCCCAGCTCGTGGGTCCATGCCTCGACAAGCTCCTCATCGCTGGCCAGGAGGTAGCCATCTTCATTCAGGTTGCCGATCAGCAACTCGGCCGCCGTGCGCAGGCCGCGGCTGAGGTTCGTCGCCCCAAGCTGCCAGAGCAGGTGGTCGCGCAGGGTGCTGGGGGTGGTCAGAAATTGCTCAAAGGAGGGCTTGTCGTAGTCCTCCAGCGCCGACGCGGTGCGATAGCCGGGGTCCAGGTACTCCTGGAAGTAGCTGCCGAAGTCGACCTCCTCGAACGGGTCCTTATCCGGACGCTCGCCCTCGGTGGCCATCTCCTGCGCCGAGCGCTCCAGGTCGCCCTCTTTGCCGGCACGCTCATCCAGCGACTCAACCGCCGGATCGATCTCCTCCAGAACGGGATTCTCTACCAGCTCGCCATTGATCATCTCCTTGAGCTCAAGCTGATTGAGCGCAAGGACTCCCACCATCTGCACCAGCCCGGGAGTCAGGACCTGGCGCTGGGAAAGCTTCGTCTGTAAGCGCGGCTGCAACAATTGAATAGCGCTCCGGCCCCGCTGCGCCCGAAGGATTCGGTGC
>CAXTFS010000282.1:0-4717 GCA_964243395.1 uncultured Acidobacteriaceae bacterium
TGCCCGATCCCACCGACCTGGACTCGTTCAAGGGCAAGCTCGCCGGCAAGATCGTCCTGCTTGGCGAAACCCGCCCCACCCCGGACATCACCAAGCCGCTCTTTACGCGCTACACGGACGCCGAGCTCAAGGACCTGGAGACCTTTGAGCCGGGTGCCGGGCAGTATTCGCTCAGCAATCCCAAGTTCCGTGCGCGCGTCGATGCCTATCTGAAAACAGCCGACGCCCGCAAACGTGCGCTCAAGATGATGTCCGATGAAGGCGTGCTCGCCATCATCACACCCAGCCGCGACAGCGAAGGGGGCGGCGGCACCGGCATCATCTTCGACGACAACGGCGCCGACCTCACGCGCGACGCGCAGAAGGCCGAGAACGCCGTCAAGATCCCCAATGCCGTCATGATGATCGAGCACTACAACCGCCTCGCCCGCATGGCGACCGCCCATGTGCCCGTGCAGGTGGAAGTCAACATCGATACGAAGTTCACGGGCGATCACGAGCACGGCTTCGACACCGTCGCCGAGATCCCCGGCACCGATCCCAGGCTCAAGGACGAGGTCGTCATGGTTGGCGGCCATCTCGACAGCTGGATCTCGGGCACCGGCGCGACCGATAACGGCGCCGGTTCCGTTATGGCCATGGAGGCCGTCCGCATCCTCAAAGCGCTTGACGTCCACCCCCGCCGTACGATTCGCATTGCGCTCTGGTCGGGCGAAGAAGAAGGTCTCTTCGGCTCGGTTGGCTACGTCAAGCAGCACTTTGGCACCTTTGCCGCGCCCAACCCGCCCAACCCCGTCGGTCTGCCCAGCTTTCTCGGCGCGCATGGCGCCCTGACCACCACCCACGAGTGGGAAAAGCTCGACGCCTACTACAACCTCGATAACGGCACCGGCAAGGTCCGCGGCGTGTACACGCAGGGCAACTTCGCCGTGGGATCCATCTTCCAGCAGTGGATCGCGCCGCTGGCCGACCTGGGCGTGACCACGATCTCGTATCGCGACACCGGCGGTACCGATCACCTCAGCTACGACGCCGTTGGCCTGCCCGGCTTCCAATTCATCCAGGACCCGATGGACTACGAGACCCGTACTCACCACTCCGACATGGACACCGTCGACCGTCTGCACGCGGACGACCTCGAGCAGGGTGCCGTCCTTGAAGCCATCTTCCTCTACAACACCGCGCAGCGCGACGCCATGATGCCGCGCAAACCCTTCCCGCACCCGGAGCTCGACCGCGGGCAGAACGCGCCGATCCCCGGCATCTACCCCAACGCCGTCGTGCCGCCACCGGACGCGGGCAAGCCGTCAACAACCGCTGGAACACAGCCCTGAGGCCCTCGACGAAAGTGGTACGCGGCGGGGCCCGCCTCGCCGTACGCTTTTTCAACAGGTGGTACACTAGAGACTGATCGTAGGAATCCGATCTGGTTACTTTCGAAGAGTTGGCTGTCCGCATCTTTTGAAAACACACCAAATTGCGTCCAGCGGTACATCAAGGCTTCAAAAGGAAATTAGATATGGAACAGGGAACAGTTAAGTGGTTCAACGACACCAAGGGTTTTGGGTTTCTCAGCCGTCCGAACGGTGAGGATGTATTCGTCCATCACTCCGCCATCCAGAGCAACGGCTTCCGTTCTCTTCAGGAAGGCCAGCAGGTTCAGTTCAACGTAGTCAAGGGCCCCAAGGGCTGGCAGGCTGAGCAGGTTCAGGTCCTCTAAGGCCGTTCCTCGTAGTACCTGCAACTCCAGGCGAGGCAGCGGTCGTTGGATCGCTGCCTTTGCCTTTTTTCCGAGCCAGATTGCCTTCACCGATTGCGGAGAGCGCCCTGCCTCCGTCTTCTTCCCACTCCCAGACGTACGGAGGCTCCATGGCCACGCCCACCCACGATAAGTACTACCTCAAGACCCTCCACGACGAGATCGACCTCTTCGATCGCAAGCTGGCCCATCTGCTCAAGTACGACACCTTCGCCACTGAGGCGGACCGCGTGGCCTCCGCGGGCAAGATGAATGCGAAACGCGAGCTTCTCGCCCGCACCGCCCGCCAGCTCGCCAGCGACGGCATCGAGTACAAGCCCTCCGACCTGCCGCGCTCCTTCCGTACCGATGAGACGCCCGTCGAGGCCGCCAGCGAGGCACCCGCCTCCGCCGCCGCAGAGCAGAGCATCAAGCTCGTTCCCGCACCCGCACGGCACTTCCCTTCGCCGTTTGCCGGCACCGTGCTGGATGGCCAGGCCACTGTACAGGCCTACAAGCGCGGACGTGCCAAGGCCTCCGCGTCCCCCGCATAGCCTTCCGCTTCGACCGCACAGCCAATCGCTTTTCCGGTTACGCGGTCCCGCTGCGCGCCGTTCTGTCGGGTTCGTCATACCGCAGGGGTTTGCTTGTCCAACCGCCAGCACCCAGCTGTCCCGTCCCCCCGTCTCGTTCCCTCCGGCGCGAAGCAGTTCCCGCGCGCCTACCAGCCGGCCAGCCTCCCCGGCCTTCGGTACTCTGAGGACGCATGCCGTCCCACTTCACGCCTGAAACGATGCGCTTTCTGCGCGGGCTCGCCAAGAACAACGACCGCACCTGGTTTGAGGAGCGTCGTCCTGTCTACGAACGCGCCCTCCGCCAGCCACTGCTCACCCTTGTCGACGAAATCAACCTTGCCCTGGATGCCTTCGCCCCGGAACACATCCGGCCGGCCAACAAGGTCGCCATGCGGATCTTCCGGGACACGCGCTTTTCGCCCGACAAACGCCCCTACAAGCACCATATCGGCGCCTGGTGGGCCCGTCGCGGTCTCGAAAGGGCCGACGGGGCTGGCTTCTATCTCCAGATCGGCCCGGCTGGCAGCTTCCTCGCCGCTGGCCTGTACGAGCCCGAGCGGGAAGGTCTGCTCACGATCCGTCGCTGGCTGGCTACGCACCACCAGCGCTACCGCGCCTGCCTCGCCCCTCTGATGAAGGCTCGCGGCAAGTTGCCCGCCATGACGCCGATCAACCCGGCGGCGCTCACCCGCAATCCGAAGGGCTTCCCGCCGGACGACCCGGCGAGCGATCTGCTGCGCGCCCGCAACTGGGGTGTCAGTCTGCCGCTGGCGCCCGAAACGGTGCTCGATGCCGGGCTGGCGTCGGCAGTCGCGACGGGCTTTCGCCGCATGACGCCGCTGGTCGATCTGCTCAACGAGTCATTGCTCGCCGCAGCCAAGCCGGCGCGCAAGGGCGCATTTCTTTAGCCGGAATCAGTCCGGGCGTGGCCCGTTGGACGAAATGCACCGAAAAAGGCACATCTGTGGCAGAAAACCCGGTAAAACCCGTTAGAAACGGACGTTTTCCTGTTGACAATGCGCTATACCAGGGTGGAAGGTGAAGTCGGCGCGGTTCTCCGCACCCGCGTAAACACTGGCGATTCTGCCTCGGGCAACGCCGGCGGCTGCGTTCCAGACCGTTTTCAAAAGCTTTCAGCACCTCAGCAACACGACACCACCCAAGGAGATCGACACATGGCAAAAGGCATGACCAAGACACAGCTCATCCGCTTCATGGCAGAAAAACTGGAGATCAACAACAAGCAGAGCGCCCTGTTCTTCACCACCATGGCCGAGACCGCCGTGAAGGAAACCAAGAAGAACGGCGAGTTCACCATCCCCGGCATCGGCAAGCTCGTGAAAGCGGAGCGCAAGGCCCGCATCGGCCGCAATCCCCAGACCGGCGAGGCCATCAAGATCAAGGCCAAGACCGTCGTCAAGTTCCGCATCGCCAAGGCCGCCAAAGACACGATCGCTCCCCCCAAGAAGTAACCCGGGGGCTCGCCCTGCGCCGGAGGCCCTCGTGCCTCCGGCGTCTTCGTGTCAGGTCATCGGTCTCGAAATCGTTGTAGACCAGCGTCCACGCTTTCGGCTAGCTTGTGGACGGTGTCTTACGTCGGCTCGCTTTGCGACGGATGGCGCCAGCGCGGGACACGATCGGAGGCAACCATGGCAGAAGCAGCGGGCAAAGAAAAGAGCGGCTTCATCTGGTACGAGCTCATGACCGGCGATTTGGACGCAGCGGTCGCCTTCTACCGTGACGTGGTCGGCTGGGATATCCGCGACAGCGGCATGCCCGGCATGACGTACATGATCTTCGGCAGAGACGGCAAGGACGTTGGCGGCATGATGGCCTGGGGCTCCATCGGCGAACACAAGCCCACCCAATGGGTCGGCCACATCATGACGCCGGACGTCGACGCGGAAACCGCTGCTGTCGTGGCCGATGGCGGCACACAGTTTCGTGCGCCGCGGGACATCCCCGGCATCGGGCGGTTCTCGGTCGTGGGTGACCCGCAGGGTGTGGAGTATCTGCTCTTCCAGCCCAACCCGACGGATACGCCTCCTGCGCCGCTGGTCCTGAGCGACATCGGTGCAATCAACTGGTGTGAGCTGGCCACCACCGACTGGGAAAAAGCCTGGGACTTCTACGCCGGCCACTATGGCTGGACCAAGGACATGGCGGTGGACATGGGCCGGATGGGCCTCTATCAAACCTTCTCGGCCGGCAGGGGCCCCGGGGGCGGCATGATGAACATCCCCTCCCTCCCCGGCATGCCAAAGGGAGAACCCGCCTGGCTCTTCTACGTCACCGTGGAGGACATCAACGTCGCAGTCGAGCGCGTGAAAGCCGGCGGCGGCGAGATCCTCCAACCCCCGATGCAGGTGCCCGGCGGCAGTTGGACCCTTAAAGGCACAGACCC
>CAXTFS010000283.1:0-4685 GCA_964243395.1 uncultured Acidobacteriaceae bacterium
GGGCTCAGTCGAGTTGCGTGGCAGAACGACCTCTGCCTCGGGCCCCACCACGGACGACGCCAACTTCATGAACACCGTGGGCACCGTCTGCACTTTCATCTGCGACTCCGCTGCGTGACTCGCGTAGTTCAGCCCGATGCAGAAGATGCGCGGCGGCCGCGGGATCGGCGCGAGCAGCCGTACCTGGTCCAGCGGCACGCCCTTGTGCTGCTCTAAGGCCGCGTGCGCCGCGGCAAGCGCAGCGCCGCCTCCGGTGATGACGGACAGCAGGCTCTCAAAGCCCGGCACAGGGTGAACCTTCGCCTCGGCGATCACGCCGGCGCGAGGGTTTGCGTTCTCTTGCTGGTACGTTACGAATTGCATGGTGCATGCGCCTGGAGCAGCTTCCAACCCTGTCCTGCAGCGCGCTCCTTCTCAAATCTTTCGCTAACGCCATCGTAATCGCGCCGACGGTCAATGGGCAGACAACCGGTTACACCTCAAAGGTCGACAACAGGGCGCGCTGACGCGTGTACCGCGTCATGTAGAGCGAAAACGCGATCACGGCCAGGTAGCCATACAGCGGAATCTGGTACGCGGCCGCAGTGCTGTGCCGGTGTTCGGCAAGCAGACCCATGGCGGGCGTCAACACGGCACCGCCAATGATCGTCATGACCAGGAGGGAACCACCGATGTTGGTATTCGGCCCGAGATCCTTGAGGCCCAACGCAAAAATCGTCGGAAACATCAGCGACATGAAGAAGCTGGTCGAAAGCACTGCCAGCAAGCCACCCCAGCCCGGCAGAAAAATTCCGATTGCGAGCAGAACGGTGTTACACCCGGCGAACAGGGCCATAAGTCGGCTGGGAAGAAAGCGGCGCATGAGATAGGCCGAAGCCAGTCGTCCGATACCGAAGGCACCCAGCGTGCATGCCAGCAATAACCCCGCCGTACGCTCATGCGTACCCGCGTATTCCTGGCTGTACTGGATGAAGTAACTCCACGTGCCCACCTGAGCACCGACGTACATAAATTGCGCAAAGAGCGCAAATAAGAAATGACGCTGGCGTAACAACGCACGCCAGTCTCCCCGGCTCTCCGCCGAGTGTTCGCGTGCGGAGATAAACGCCGGAAAACGCTTAAACGCGATCATCACGGCCCACAGCAAGGCCACGGCACCGAGCACCAGGTACGGCGACACAACGCGCAGCGTCTCCCTGTGCAGATAGGCGCGGTACGTCCCGGCAGCCTGCATCGCACTTACCTGGGCGCGCGTAAGTTCGATCCCGGAGAAGATGAAGCGGTTACCGACCAGAACGCCGAGAATGGCGCCGACAGGATTAAAGGCCTGTGCAAGATTTAAACGACGCTCCGAGGTTGCCGTCGGTCCTAACTGGGCCACAAAGGGGTTTGCGGCTGTCTCCAGAAAGGCCAGTCCGCTTGCGACAACAAACAAGGCCGCCAGAAAGAAGCTGTACCGACCGGAGTTAGCCGCGGGCAGAAAAAGAAAGCATCCTGTCGCAAACAGGATTAGGCCTGTAAGGAACCCGGCCTTGTACCCCTTGCGGCGCATGAGCATGCCGGCCGGCAGTGCCAGCGTGAAGTAGCCGAGATAGAACGCGGACTGCACCAGACCAGCCTGAAACCGTGTAATCGCAAACGATTTCATGAACTGCCGAATCAGAACATCGTTCAGATTGTTGGGCACGCCCCATAGAAAAAAAAGTCCACTCACCAGTAGAAAAACAGGCAGCACGCCACGCGGCAAAAGCATGGTGGGAGTATCGACATCTTCGATATGGACGGAGGTTGGGCCGGAGGTCATCATAGGCGTGGGTTTCGAGTCTCCGCTTGGTGTCCATCAGGAACCGTGGGCACCGTCAGCGCATAGACTTCCGTCGCTGTTTCACCCAGAATGCTGCGCTGCTCCGACGGGCTCAGGCGCTCGATCCAGCCTTCGACCGTGCTCCACCAACGGCCATACGTCGAACCCAGGGACAGCACCGGCCAGTCGCTGCCGATCATCAGGCGATCCGGTCCAAACGCCTCCAGCGCTACCTCAAAATAGGGCTGCAACTGCTCCGCTTTCCAGGCGTGCCAGTCAGCCTCTGTCACCATGCCGGAGATCTTGCAGCACACGTTCGGGCGCCGCGCCAACTCACGCAGCGCCTCGCTCCAGGGCTGCAGGTCGCCGTCGCGGATCGACGGTTTCCCCATGTGGTCGAGGACAAACGGCTGTCGCCGATGCCGGTCGACAAAGCGTGTCCCTTCCGCGAGTTGATAGCCACGAATCAGGAGATCGAAGACCAGGCCGCTGCCCAGCATGGCGCGGATCCCGCGATTGAAAGCCTCACCGTCCAGGAAACCCCCGGGCTCGGCCTGCACGCCATGCCGCAGCCCCTTGAGGTGGCGCGCCGCATGTGGCTGCCGTGCGGACAGCATGTCGTCGAGGATGCCAGGGAAAGCGGGGTCAGCGATCGGCAGCCAACCAACGACGCCACAGATGGCCGTATGTTGCTCTGCGAGATCGAGCAGCCAGCGCGTCTCCTCCACGGTTTGTCGCGCCTCAACGGTCACTGCGCCATCCACGCCGGCGGATCGCATTTCCACGTCGAACTCCGCAGGCAGAAAGTCGCGCCGTAACGGGTCCATCGTGTCGTCGATCCAGTCGTACTCCTCTGCGGTGTAGCGCCAGAGATGATGGTGGGCATCAATGCGCTTCAGCGGCTTGCGCGCAGGGGAAACACTGGTGTCGAAGGGCATTGAAAGAGGTCTGCCTTGTCTCTGGTGAGGATCTGACGGCGGTCGGGCACGGACAAGCGCGCCCAGCATAGCACCTGCAAAAGTCGGCTGTCATAAAGGCCTGTGATGAAGCCTTTCTGCTTCCCGCTCGACCTGCACCCGAAGTTACGCAGGCGCCTTCCAGACTGCACCATCGGGAAAGCTGAACGCCTGCAACGATGCCGGCAGCATTTCGATGCTGTACCCAGGTGCCGTTGGCAGGAGGTAGCGGCCACGACGGATCGTCACCGGATGCAGAAAGTGTTCGTGAAGATGGTCGACGTATTCGATCACGCGGTTCTGCATCGAGCCGGATACGCAGAGGTAATCGAACATCGCCAGGTGCTGCACGTATTCACACAGGCCCACACCGCCCGCGTGCGGGCACACGGGCACACGGAACTTCGCCGCCATCAGCAGGATGGCCACGTTCTCATTCACACCGGCGACGCGACAGCTATCGATCTGGCAGACATCGAGCGCGCCGGCCTGAAACATCTGCTTGAACATCACCGCATTGTGGCAGTGCTCGCCGGTGGCGATGCGTACGGGCGCAACCTCACGTCGAATACGCGCATGACCGAGGATGTCATCCGGGCTGGTGGGCTCCTCCATCCACCACGGATCCAGTTCGCTGAGTTGCTTCGTCCGTGCGATGGCTTCGTCGACACCCCAGCGCTGATTCGCATCGACCATCATGCGATTGCCGGGCCCGATCTCTTCACGCACGATGCGTCCGCGACGCAGATCGTCCGCGGCCTCGCCGCCGACCTTGAGTTTGAAGTGCGTCCACCCGTCGGCAAGCGCCTCACGGCAAAGCTGCCGAATTTTGTCATCGGAAAAGCCGAACCAGCCTACCGACGTGGTGTAGGCGGGATAGCCTTCCCTCTCCAACTGTGCGAGCCGCTGCACCTTGCCTTCGGCTCCGCGCCGCAACAGGGCGAGCGCCTCTTCAGGCGAAAGCGCGTCGGCGATATAGCGAAAATCAACCAGCCCGACGATCTGTTCCGGCGTCATCCCGGCGAGCAGACGCCACACCGGAACGCCCTCGACCTTCGCGTACAGGTCCCACACCGCATTGATCAGTGCGCCGCACGCGAGGTGAATGACGCCCTTTTCCGGACCGAGCCAGCGGAACTGGGTGTCCCCCGTAACCCCGAGGTAGAACGCATTCAGATCCGCGGTGATCGAGGCCAGGCTACGTCCACGCAGCTTGGCGGCGAGATAGCTCAACGCGCTCGCAACCAGCTCCGTCCCGCGGCCCAGCGTGAACGTCAGCCCGTGACCCTCCAGGCCGACTACCGAGGTCTCGAGGATGCAATAAGCGGCGGAGTAATCAGGGTCCTTGTTGACGGCATCGGAGCCGATGCTTTCGCGCGACGTAGGAAAGCGCAGATCGATGACCCGCACGCCGGTGATGATGGGAGACTCCAAAGCTTGATCCTTCCTGAAACGACCTACCCTGATCTGGCTAGCTGATCTGGCTAGCTGATCTGGCTAGCTGATCTGGCTAGCTGATCTGGCTAGCTATAGTGCGGTGGGTTGTGCTTCGTCAATGGGCACGAATGGCGAAGCCGCACAGGGCAGCGTCCGTGTTGCCAAGCGTTCCATCTTGCGTCGCTTGAAAGCGCACAGGAACCGGTATGTTCGGTCGGCGTTCGAGGGCGCTACACTCGTTCACACGGATGGGGTAGTAGTTCTGGAGATTGCGCTCTTTATCACCTGCTACAACGACACGCTGTTCCCGGAGACCGGGCGTGCGGTTGTGCGCGTGCTGGAGCGGCTTGGTCACCGCGTGTTGTTCCCGACGGGGCAAACCTGCTGCGGGCAGATGCACGCCAACACCGGGTATCGCGAGGAAGCGCTCTCACTTGTGCCGCGCTTCATGCAGCAGTTCAGCGGTGCAGAGGCGGTGGTCATTCCGT
>CAXTFS010000284.1:0-4681 GCA_964243395.1 uncultured Acidobacteriaceae bacterium
ATGGCGGCTACCAGGTCGGCCAGTTCCCCGTCCTGTGGGCGGAGTGGAACGGCAAGTATCGCGATACCGTTCGGCGCTTCTGGAAGGGCGACGCCGGGCAGCTTTCGGACTTCGCGTACCGCTTCACCGGGTCAAGCGATCTGTACAAGAGCGATGGCCGCGCGCCTTCGGCGTCGATCAACTTCATCACGGCACATGATGGGTTCACGCTGTGCGATCTGGTCAGCTACAACGAGAAGCACAACGAGGCCAATGGCGACGACAACACGGATGGCGCCAGCGACAACGACTCTTGGAATATGGGCGCGGAAGGGCCGACGGACGATCCAGCCATCAATGAATTGCGCGAGCGTCAGACGCGGAACTTTCTGACGACGCTCATGCTGAGCCAGGGTGTGCCCATGCTTGCGGGAGGGGATGAGTTCTCGCGCTCGCAGCGGGGCAATAACAACTGCTACTGCCAGGACGACGAGTTGACCTGGTACGACTGGAACCTCGATGAGCCGCGCAAGCGTCTGCTTGAGTTCACGTCACGGCTCATTCGGCTGCGTAGGGACCATCCAAACCTGCACCGCCGCCGCTTCTTCCAGGATCGCCAGATCCGTGGATCGGTGGTACGTGACGTGGCCTGGTACGGCACCGATGGTAACGAGGTCTCGGACGAGGTGTGGAACAACGCCGGGGCGAAATCGATCGGCGTTCTCTTCAATGGCAAGACGCTGGGGGTGATGGATGAGGATGGTAATCCTGTGAAGGATGACAGCTTTCTGATCCTTGTGAATGCGTCCGACAACGGCGTGGAATACACCCTGCCTGAACCGCCGAACAACACACCCTGGCGGCAGGTTCTTGACACGGAGAGCATCGAGAACCCGTTCTGCGAGGCGGTTGTGCAGGAGAAGGCCATCGTCGGCGGCCGCGCGGTTCGCGTCTACAGCGATGGCATCGAGGAGTCAGCCAAGGCGCCGGCAAAGCAGACGCCTGCACGCACGGTGTAGGCCTTGTGTGCAAAAAGAAAGGCGGCGCAATGGCGCCGCTTTTTCTCGTGAAGCGGACGTTCTACTGGGCTGAGCCCAAGGACTCGTAGCGGGCAATCTGCTCCAGCGTGAGTTGTTGCATTTCGGCCCCGGCAGCCTGTGCCTTGTACCACTCAACCAACCATTGCAGCGCGGTCTCCAGGCGCAGACGCGGGTGCCAGCCCAGCTCGGCGCGGGCGCGACTGGCATCCAGCTTCAGATAGCCCGCCTCATGTACGCCCGGTTCCGGATCCAGCACCCACTGGGCGCCATCGCCCCAGAAGCCGACCATTTTCTCGACGATCCAGCCTACGGGTTGCGCATCGTCATCGCTTGGGCCGAAGTTGAAGGCGGTGGCATAGCGTGCGTTGCCGGTGAGGAGTTTTTCCGCGAGCAGGATGTAGCCATGCAGCGGTTCCAGCACGTGCTGCCATGGGCGAATGGCGTTGGGCCGCCGGATCAGCGCGGGCTCGCCGACTACGAAACCGCGAACGAGATCGGGAATCAGCCGGTCGGTCGACCAGTCCCCGCCGCCGATCACGTTGCCGGCGCGTCCTGTCGCGATACCGCAGCGATGTTCGGCCATCTTTTCGACAGGGAAATAGCTTTGCCGGTAGGCGGCGGACACGATCTCCGCGCAGGCCTTGGAGCTCGAGTAGGGGTCGTACCCTCCGAGAGGATCGGTCTCACGATAGCCCCAGAGCCACTCCTTGTTCTCGTAACACTTGTCGGTCGTGATGCTGACGACAGCGCGCACGGACGCGGTACGGCGCACGGCATCCAGAACGCGGGCGGTGCCGATCACGTTGGTTTCAAAGGTGCCAATGGGGTCCTGGTAGGAGTAGCGCACCAGGGGCTGCGCCGCCATGTGGAAGACGACCTCCGGCCTGAACTCGCTAAGCGCTTTCTCCAGGGACGCGCCGTCGCGAATGTCCCCGCGCAGATCCTCGACCACGCTGCTGATCTTCGCGACTTCGAGCAGGCTGGGTGTGGTGTACGGGTCCAGCGCATAGCCGCGAACCGTGGCGCCCTTGGAAGCCAGCCATAGCGCGAGCCAGCCACCCTTGAAGCCCGTATGTCCGGTGATGAAAACGCGCTTGCCCTGCCACGGACTCGGCACGGTGGCAGTGTTGCCGGTACCTACCACGTCTTCCACGGTGCCTTTCCTTTGCTCCACAACTCTTCGAGCTGTTGCTTGTCGCGCAGTGTGTCCATGGCCTGCCAAAAGCCGTGATGGAAGAAGGCGTGGACCTCGCCCTCGGTGACCAGCTTTTCGATGGGCTCGCGCTCGAACATCTCGGCGTCGTCGGTGACGGCCGCGATGGCTTTGGGGGAGAGCACAAAGAAGCCGCCGTTGATCCAGCCGCCTTCATCCTTGGGCTTCTCCTGGAAGGAGTAAATCTGCGTGTCCTTGAGCCCCAGGGCGCCGAAGCGGGCCACGGGCTGCACGCTGGTCAGCGTGACAGCTTTACCGTGGGCCTTGTGGAAGGCGATGGAGGCGGTGACGTCGACATCCGAAACCCCGTCGCCGTAGGTCATGCAGAAGGCCTCTTCGCCTTCGAGGTACTTGGCGACGCGGCGCAGGCGGCCGCCGGTGCCGGTGCTGTCGCCCGTATCCACCAGCGTCACCCGCCAGGGCTCGGCTTCGGAGTTGTGGACGATCATGCGGGGTTCGGTCTGACTGGACGTCATGTCAAAGGTGACGTCGGAGGTGTGGAGGAAGTAGTTCGCGAAGAACTCCTTGATCACGTACCCCTTGTACCCGCAGCAGATGATGAAGTCGTTGATGCCAAAGTGGGAGTAGATCTTCAGGATGTGCCACAATATGGGCCGTCCGCCGATCTCTACCATGGGCTTGGGACGAAGGCTGGTCTCTTCGGCAATACGTGTGCCGAGGCCGCCGGCAAGAATCACTGCTTTCATGTGCTCGGGAATGTCCTTCGAGGCGCTCTACGGGCTCACAACAAGTGCGACCGCAGGCGCCTCAGCGTGGGTTGACTCGCCTTGATGATAGCGCAGCCTCGCGGTCCCTTTGTTATCCTTGAACACAGTTATGAGCCAGCGGTCCGAAGAGCTTCGGCAGCAGATTCTTGCCCTTGTCCACGAGTTTCATGCGGAACAGTTTCCGCCCCGCACCTTTGTTCCGGGGCAGTCGGCAGTGCCCGTCTCGGGCAAAGTGATCGACGCAAACGATATTGGTGCCGTGGTTGAGTCGGCGCTGGACGCCTGGTTCACAACGGGCCGATGGGCGAAAGACTTCGAGCGCAAGCTGGCGCGTTTTGTCGGTGTGCGTTCGGCAAGCCTTGTAAATTCAGGCTCTTCGGCGAACCTGGTGGCCTTCAGCGCACTCACCTCGCCCAAGCTGGGCGATCGGCAGATCAAGCCCGGCGATGAGGTGATCACCGTCGGTGCGGGCTTCCCGACGACCGTGAATCCAATCCTGCAGAACCGCTGCGTGCCCGTGTTTATCGACGTCACGCTGCCGCACTACGAGATCGACGTGACGCGGCTCGAGTCGGCACGGAGCGAGAAGACCAAGGCCGTGATGATCGCCCACACACTGGGCAACGTGTTCGATGTGGATGCGGTTACCGCCTTTTGCAAAAAATACAACTTATGGTTGATTGAAGACACCTGCGATGCACTGGGGTCTACGTGGAAGGGCCAAAAGGTCGGCACGTTCGGCGATATTGCCACGGTCAGCTTCTACCCAGCGCACCACATCACGATGGGTGAGGGGGGCGCGGTGTTGACCGACAAGCCCGCCCTGAAGGTGCTGATCGAAAGCTTCCGCGACTGGGGCCGCGATTGCTGGTGTGAGCCTGGCGTCGACAACACGTGCGGCAAGCGCTTCGACTGGCAGTTGGGTTCGTTGCCCTGCGGCTATGACCACAAGTACACGTACTCGCACGTGGGCTACAACCTGAAGGCCACCGACATGCAAGCCGCGCTGGGCGTAAGCCAGATCGAGAAGCTGCCGCACTTTGTGGAGCGCCGCAAGGAAAACTTCAAATATCTGCGCGCCAAGCTGGAGCCGCATGCCGATGTGCTGATGCTGCCCGAAGCTACGCCCGGCTCCGACCCAAGCTGGTTCGGGTTTCCGATCAGCGTGCGGGAGGATGCACCGTTCAAGCGAGATCAGCTGACCAAGGCGCTGGAGGCGAACAAGATCGGGACGCGCCTGATCTTCGCTGGAAACCTGCTACGTCAGCCGGCCTATGAGGGATGGGAGTATCGCGTGGTCGGCGACCTGACCAACACGGATTTTGTGATGAATCAAAGCTTCTGGATCGGCACCTTCCCGGGTCTGGACAACGAAATGCTGGACTTCATCGCGAAGGTGATCACAGATTTCGTCGGGAATGCGAAGGCCGGGCTGAACGTACTCGAAGAGGCCGTTGTAGCCAAGTAATCACTCGGTTTGCTGTAGCCGAAGACCTGCTCCCCTCCCGTTGGAAGGAAGCGGGTCTCTTTTTTTGCGTCAGGACTGCGAACCGTAGCCATGCCACGCGGCGGTGCGTTGCAGGGCCTCGGCGAGCGGCACGGTGACATGCAGGCCGAGCTCGTCCCGTACCCGGTCGATCGCGGGGACGTAGCTGTTGAGGAGCGCGTCCAGGTTTGGAGTGCCATCGATCTGCACGGGAAGCAAACTGCCGCTGCCGCTC
>CAXTFS010000285.1:0-4678 GCA_964243395.1 uncultured Acidobacteriaceae bacterium
TGCTGCCCCGGATGCTTCAGCGCGGGAAGGGCGATATCGTTAATATCGGGTCGATATCTGGGGTTCGGTCGTACGCGAACGTGACTGCCTACGGCGCAACGAAGGCGGCCATTCACATGTTCAGCGAGAACCTCCGCACGGAGCTCGCCGGCTCCGGTGTACGGCTGTTCGAGATACTGCCCGGGCCGGTTCGCACCGAGTTTATGGACGTGCGCTTTGGCGGCGATGCGGAACGGATAGAGCGTTATTGGGAGGAGCTGAGTGAAAGCGCTCCTTTGGAGGCAGTGGACGTCGCTCGATGTGTCCTGTTCGCGTTGGCGCAGCCGCCCCATGTGACACTCTCTCAAATCGTTATGATGCCCTCCGCCCGATGCTGAGAGGCCTATCTGAGCAGCTCCAGCGGAAGAGCAAACGATCCTCTTCCTCAGCTTGGGAAACAGTTGGTTAAATCTGAGGAGCAATTTCGCTACTTTGTAAGCCAAATAGTAGCATGGATACTAACTAATCAAACGGATGCACAAGGGCCGGAACAGGCTTAAGGGGGAACTTCAAGATGAACAAGATATCTCGACGTACATTACTCGCTGGTTCGGGCGCAGTGGCCACTCTGCCGTTGATCTGTGCCCCGGCGAAGGCTGCGGAATACAGCTTCAAGTTCGGCCATAACTCCGCCGTCGCCTCCCCACTGCACATGAATGCGACCAAAATGGCGGAGCAGATCAAAACTGCCACGAACGGCCGTGTTGAGATACAGGTATTCCCGAGTAGTCAACTTGGGTCGGATACCGACATGCTGAGCCAGCTTCGCTCCGGCGCGCTCGAAATGATGACG
The DNA here is from genome assembly GCA_964243395.1 of uncultured Acidobacteriaceae bacterium. Taxonomy (GTDB): domain Bacteria; phylum Acidobacteriota; class Terriglobia; order Terriglobales; family Acidobacteriaceae; genus Granulicella. The sequence continues at coordinate 833 of CAXTFS010000285.1, forward strand.
CTGTCCGGTCTGATCTTGAGCACTCTTGTGCCGGCTGCCTCCATCAACGGAATAGGGTTTGCGTTCCCGGATTACGACACTGTCTGGAAGGCAATGGACGGCGACCTTGGTGCCTACATTCGCGGGCAAATCGCCAAATCGGGGTTGGTCGCGATGGATCGTATTTGGGATAACGGCTTCCGCGAGATCACGACGAGCAACAAACCGATCGACACGGCGGCCGACCTTGCAGGTTTTAAAATTCGGGTTCCCGTAAGCCCGCTCTGGACCTCCATGTTCAGCGCGCTCGGCGCTGCGCCCACAAGCATAAATTTCTCCGAAACCTACTCGGCTTTGCAGACCCATATCGTAGACGGGCAAGAGCAGCCGTTGAATGTCATCTACACCGAAAAAATCTACGAAGTACAGAAATACTGTTCTCTCACCAACCACATGTGGGACGGCTTCTGGTTCCTGGTGAACGGGCGGGTGTTGGCCGGTCTTCCCGGTGATCTTCGGAGCATCGTCACAACGCAAATCAACGAAGCCGCTCTGCAAGAACGGAGTGACGTGGCTAAGCTCAACAGCAGCTCGCAGGGATCCCTGGAGGGCAAGGGATTGAAATTCAACGCGACGGATCCGGCCTCCTTCAAGACCAAGCTTCAAGCCGCTGGCTTCTACAAGCAGTGGAAGGCGACGTATGGCGACGCGGCCTGGTCGCTGCTGGAGCAGGCATCAGGCAAGCTTACGTGACGCCGGCCGAGGCAAGGGCGGGCAGCCGCATCGATCCTGTCTGGCGCTGGCCAGCAACCATCACGGGCTTGTTGGGCAGCATCGTAGACACGGTTGCCGGCGCGCTCGTCTTGATAGAGGTCGTAATTCTGCTTATCGGGGTTATAGCCCGGTTCGTGTTCCAGGCGCCGCTCGTCTGGAGCGACGAACTCGCGTCAGCCCTGTTCCTTTGGCTAGCAATGTTGGGCGCCGTCATAGCGTCGCGCCGGGCAGTGCACATGCGAATGACTGCGCTCGTGAGTGCAGTGTCGCCCGGAGCGAGGGCTTTCCTCGATGCCGTAGCAACGCTGGCAGGCGCGGCATTCCTGCTGGTCATGCTTAGTCCAGGCCTGGAGTATGCATCCGACCAGGCGTTCATCACTTCTCCGGCCTTGAGCATCCCGGATGTCTGGCGAGCCGCGGCACTTCCGGTGGGTGCGGCGTTGATGCTGGCTTTTGCTCTTCTGCACCTGCTGAACACGACAAGGTGGACGGTAATGCTCGGCGCGGTAGCCCTCGTCGCCGCGGTCACGGCGTCTCTGTGGTTAGCATCACCACTCCTGCGACCGCTCGGGAACGCAAACCTATTCCTGTTCTTTGTCTGTGGCGTTGGAGTGATGGTTCTGGCGGGCGTACCGATCGCATTTTGCTTTGGACTCAGCACGTTTGCCTTCCTGGCCACAACGACGCGCGTTCCGCTCACCGTCGTGATTGGGCGCATGGACGGAGGAATGTCCCAGCTGATCCTACTCGCGGTTCCACTCTTCGTGTTCCTGGGCATGTTGCTGGAAATGACGGGCATGGCACAGGCCATGGTCCGCTTTCTGGCCAGCCTACTCGGCCACGTTCGCGGCGGCTTAAGTTATGTGCTGGTCGGTGCAATGTACCTCGTTAGCGGCGTATCCGGCGCCAAGGCCGCTGACATGGCCGCTGTTGCACCTGTATTGTTTCCGGAAATGCAGCGCCGCGGCTCGAAGCCTGGGGACCTAGTGGCTTTGCTGGCAGCAACAGGGGCGCAGACGGAGACGGTTCCCCCAAGCCTGGTGCTGATCACCGTGGGGTCTGTGACAGGCGTCTCCATTGGTGCATTGTTCACCGGCGGTTTGCTGCCAAGCGCCCTGTTAGCGCTGACGCTTTGCACTGTGGTCTGGTATCGCCACCGCGACCCTGGCGCGACACGCGCCTTGCGTGCGCGCTCTTCCGAAGTTGCTCGCGCCTTCGTTGTCGCGGTCCCGGCATTAGTGCTGCCGTTTGTAATACGGGCCGCTGTCATCGAGGGTATCGCCACCGCCACGGAGGTATCGACGGTCGGCATCGCCTATTGCCTGATTGTGGGGCCGATCGCCTATCGCGGGCTTCAATGGCGCCGGCTTGCCCCGGCACTGGTCGACACCGCCGCCTTGTCCGGCGCCATCCTGCTGATCATCGGCACGGCGACTGCCATGGGTTGGGCACTTACCCAGTCCGGCTTCTCACGGAGTCTGGCCGTTGCGATGGGCTCACTGCCTGGCGGTCGTCCAGCGTTCCTTGCGGTCTCCATCCTTGCCTTCGCCGTGCTTGGCAGCGTGCTCGAAGGTATTCCGGCCATGGTTTTGTTCGGGCCCCTTCTTTTCCCTATTGCCCGCCAAGTGGGCGTGAATGAGGTGCACTATGCTATGGTGGTCGTCTTGGCGATGGGCGTCGGGCTTTTCGCCCCACCTTTCGGCGTGGGTTATTACGCAGCTTGTGCGATATCCCAGGTCAGCCCCGATGCCGGACTGCGTTCGATCTGGGGCTACTTACTAGCTTTGATCATAGGCCTGACGATTGTCGCCGCCGTTCCCTGGCTTTCGACGGGTTTTCTGTAGTCCACACTAATACATGCACGGTCTGGTAGTTCGCACCGATAGCTCGGACATAACATCTCCGACCAGGGTGCTCGCAACAGCATCAAGACAAGGGAGCCTTTGAGACATGGGACGTCTTTCGGAAAGGTCGCAATCGTAACAGGGGCGGGCCCCCAAAGCCCCGGTTGGGGAAACGGGAAGGCCACAGCTGCGCTTTTTGCACGGGAAGGCGCGAGCGTTCTTGCGGTTGACCTGCGAAAGGAGGCCGCCGAGGAGACATGCGAAATCATCGCGAGTAAGGGCGGGATTGCCAGTCCCTTCGTTGCCGACGCTTCCGCTTTTGAAAGAGGTTCAGGCGATGGTTGGCCCCTCTCGAGCGCTACGACCGGATCGACGTGCTGCACAACGACGTCGATATCGCAGCCCTGGGTGGACCGGTCGAGGTCAGCGAGGAGGATTGGGATCGCGTGTTCCGGGTCAACGTCAAGAGCTTGTTCCTGACGGCAAAACACGTCCTGCCGCAAATGGAGCAGCAGGGCTGCGGGTCCAGCTGGAGGCGAACAGCTGCGGCGGCGTCTGCTGCACCGGGCGGAGGTCACGCGCGCCGCCGACTGGCTCGAGGCGCGCAGCCAACTCGGGCGCGACGTGCTCACCCGCGGCCTGGCGGATGAGAACGGTACGGTGCAAACCGGCCGAGCGGGAGACATCACCGCCCTACTGCGGGCCTGCTTGGTGGCGCCGGCTGCCGCCGGACGCAGGCGGGCGGTTTCGGGTGCCGGGGCCGCCATTCTGGAGCGTGGCGGACGCGGCCGAGCGGATCCGGAAGATGCTGCCGCTGATTGGGCAGGGCGGTGCACCCTTGGTGAGCTTCCTGCCAGAGGTGCCGGCCGATGCGCCGGAGCTGGCGTTGCGGTGCCGGGTCGCGGGGACCTTCCTGGCCGGGCTCGAACTGACGCAAGACGGTAGCATCGCCGTGCGGCAAGAGGCGGCCTGGGCGTCGATCCAGGTCCGGCGAGGGCAGGGGCTCACCGCGAGTGATGCCGTCGGCTAAATGCGTCACCGCTGCCGATCAAGTCAGTGTCGTGTCCGGACTACAGAGCGCTCGCGCGTTGCGAGCTCATCCATCGTCAAGGCAACGGGGAGGAAGTGATCGATGACGGCCTTCCAAGACAAACCACGCGGCGACTGGACCGGGCAGATGTCGCGTCCCACTTTGCGGCTATCCACGCTAGAGGCTGTCATGAGCGTGGCCTTCAATTACGGCCGCTGT
>CAXTFS010000286.1:0-4659 GCA_964243395.1 uncultured Acidobacteriaceae bacterium
TCTGCTACGGCCGTAACCTCGGCTCCGGCAAGATGGTCGAGATGGGCGAAGCCGTCGGCGTCATCGCAGCCCAGTCCATCGGCGAGCCCGGCACGCAGCTCACCATGCGTACCTTCCACGTTGGCGGCACCGCGTCGCGCATCCACGACGCGTCCAAGATCGAAGCCAAGAACACTGGCAAGATCCACTTCATCAACCTCGTCACCGTGCGCGCCAAGGAAGGTGGGCTTGTCGCCTTCAACCGCTCCGGCTCGATCGCTGTCGTCGATGAGAAGGGCCGCGAGAAGGAGCGCTACGCCATCGTCTACGGCGCCAAGCTCCGCGTCGAAGATGGTGCGGAGATCAAGCAGGGCGACCTGATTGGCGAGTGGGATCCGTACACCTTCTCGATCCTCACCGAGATCGCCGGCACCGTGCAGTTCAAGGATCTGCAGGAAGGCCTTACGATCAACGAAGAGATCGACGAGGTCACTGGCCTCAGCCGTCTCGTCGTTGCTGAATCGCCCGATGAGAAGCGTCAGCCGACCATCCTCATCAAGGCCGGCGGCATCACCAAGCGGTACCTCATGCCCTCCCGTGCCAACCTCATGGTGCAGGATGGAGACGAGGTCTCGCCGGGCGACATCCTCGCCAAGATCCCGCGTGAAACCACCCGTACCAAGGACATCACCGGTGGTCTTCCCCGCGTCGTCGAGCTGTTTGAAGCACGCAAGCCCCGCGATCCCGCGATCATCTCGCGCATCGATGGGGTGGTGCGCTTCGGTGACGTCACCAAGGGGCAGCGCAAGGTCTACGTCACCGCCGACAACGGCAACGAGGAAGAGTACTCAGTGCCGCGCGGTGTCTACATCAACGTGCAGGAAGGCGAACGCCTCCGTGCTGGCGACGCGCTGATCGATGGGCCCCGCAATCCGCATGACATCCTCGATGTCCTCGGCGAGCGTGCCCTCCAGATCTACCTCGTCGATCAGATACAGGAGGTCTACCGTCTCCAGGGCGTCGGTATCTCGGATAAGCACATCGAGACCATCGTCCGCCAGATGCTCCGTTGGGTGAAGATCGACGAGGTCGGTGACTCCAACTTCCTGCTCGAGCAGCAGATCGACCGATTCCGGTTCAATGCCGAAAACGATCGCGTGCTGGCCGACGGTGGCCGTCCCGCCATCGGTCGCCCCTTGCTCCTCGGCATCACCAAGGCGTCGCTTTCCACCGACAGCTTCATCTCGGCGGCTAGCTTCCAGGAGACCACCCGCGTGCTCACCGAAGCGTCCATCAATGGCGCGATCGACGGCCTGCGCGGTCTCAAGGAAAACGTCATCGTCGGCCGCCTCATCCCCGCCGGTACCGGTATGGAGTACTACCGCAACGTCGCGCTCTCCCCAGAGCTCGAGGAAGCGGCAGCCCAGATCCAGGCCGAGGTCATGGAAGCCCACGAAGCCGAAGAGCGCGAACTCGAAGCCATGCGCATGGAAGGCGAACAGGAAGAACTCGCCGCCGAATAAGTCCTACGCAGACGGCAACAGGCGCTTCGCGCAACAACAACAGAGGGCGGACTCGAAAGAGTCCGCCCTCTGTTGTTGTTGCACTCGCCACAAGCTCTGATTTCTGTTTATCTCAAACGTTCCGAACCGCTGAAACCAACACGTTCCGGCATCTGCTCACCCGCCGACATCACTCCCACAAACAGCAGCCACACAAACGCCGAGATGCACAGAAGGCTCATCAGGTGGAAGTGGCGCAATGTGAGTTGTCGTAATTGCTCGGCTCCATCGGGGTCGACGAGATGGGCTGGGTCTAGTGCGCGGATACGCCGGTTTACCGGAATCTGCTGGAGCACGGTGAAGAGCGTCGCCGCTAGTTCCATGACGAAGCAGGCGACCAGCGTTGGGAAGATCGTTCGCCGTCGATCCTTCCAGAAGCAGGCAATCGCCAGCAGAAACAGCAGAAACATGGTGCCCGTGAAGACCGGCATACGCGGCTCCATGAACACGTCCAGCGGCTGCCAGTAACCAACAAATGTGGCGAGTGGCATGCTGGCCGCGGCCGGCATGTTGCCCATCATCTCGAAGGCATCCACACCGGCTAACAGCCCCACGGGTAACAGCAGCAGCGCCAGCACGATTCGTTGCAGTTGGGTCATCGAACGTCTCCGAAATACATGTTGGTCACCAACATTTCGGTTCTGAAACACCGCCGGGTCCATGCCGCCGTGGAAATCGCCCAGCAACACGCTTAGCGGATGGCGAATCCACTCAGCGCACACACAAACGCGCACACACCCGCGGCAGTGCGCACGTTGTGAAACGTCAGCCAGCGGTCGCGGATGGCTGCCCAGTGTGCCGGCACGGCGTCGGCGTCCCAAGCGGCGATCTGTTTGTTCATGGGAACCTCAATCGCAAGGGTGACGATAATGCCGAGCAGCAGCAGCAGAGCCCCGCCGAGGAAGAGCCAGCGTGCGCTGCCGTGGTTCAGGTAGGCGGCGCCAAGCAGGAGCAGCAGGGTGGCATTCCAAAGCCAGGGCAGCAGCCGGCTGAAGACGGCGTCGGTACTGTGCCGCGCCGTGAGCCATGAGGAACCGGAAAGCACCTTTAACGTGTGTTGTTCGATTGCCGTGCCCAGCAGTAAGCCGCCGATCAGACCGGCCAGCAGCACAGCGGCGAACGATACAGGGTGAAGCAGCGACTCTGACATGCGATATCCTCCAGCGGACTTCCGTAGCCATCTGTCACCTGCCGAGGCTGTGAGTCGTACAGGAGTACGAACGCGCTCAGGCTAGCACCCGCGGTGGACGCTCTCGGCAGGATTGGGGATGCTGTCGGCTACGGCCTACATCGCAGAACACATGGGGACTTCATTGCAACAACAATCGGCCGGCGGGGCGATGAGCGGGTTTGGCCGGAGAGGGCGGGAAACAGAACCTACGCCGACGCCAAAAGAAAAGCCCCGACCGCCTCGCGACGGACGGGGAAGAAACAGCAGGGTAGATCAGAGGCCCAGACGGCGGCGCCCGACGCCAACCAAGCCGAGCAGGCCGGTGCCCATCAGGAGCAGGCTGCCGGGTTCCGGCGTGACGGCGGTCGTGTTGGTGAACAGGAACTGGTCGTCGTTGTAGTCCAGATCCGAAACCTTTTGCGACAGGTCTTCCATGCCGACGTAGGTGTAGTTGCCGGCCGCGTAGGTGAACCCGTTCAGCATGCCGCCGCTGAAGTTGGTGACGTACGCGTGGTTGATTCCGTCAGCGCTGTCCTTGGGTACGGATGAGAACGTCAGGCCAGTCGTCTCGTTCAGCAACTCGAATTCCAGGGTATCGCCCGAGGTCACAGCACCAAAGTCCTGCTCCGTGCCGATCTTCGTCGACTTGTTCACGAAAAAGTAGCTGCTGGTGTAGCCGCTGCTGACGTCTACCAGACGAATCTCATCGGTGTCACCAGCGTTGTACCCGACGAAGTAGCCGTCGATATTGCCTGTGCTGGTGGCGACCATCGTGACCGTCGGGGCAACATGGCCGATATTGTTGTAGGGAATGATACCCGCATGCGCGGCACAGGCTGAAAAAGCGCCCAAGGCAAGTGTGAACAGGGAAGCGGTAGAAAACTTCATCATTAAAAAGGAACTCCTAGAAGCGACACATCCGTTGTATCTGCTGCAGACATGACTCGCTGTTTCTATCCTTCGGGTTCTGCCAACACCTTGCAAGGGAGCAGAGGTCACTTCGTTGTGATCTTTGGTAAGTACCTCAATCTGTGGACATTACGTTTGCCGATTCAGGTGTTTTCTTTGGAACATGGCGTCAATTTTCCTCCCGCCTATGAGAGATGGCAGCGCACTTGCTCTGCGGATAACCTGTTCGCGCTGCGCTTTGTTCCACAGTCCAGCTCAGGGATAGAGGCGGAAATCCAGGGTGGCGTTAGTGGCCACCGCGGTCGGGCGTCCATCCACGAAATACGGCCGGTAGTGCCAGCGCCGCACCGCGTTCAACGCGGTCTCACGCAGGGAAGGAGGTCCGCTCAGGACACGGGCGTTGATCACACTTCCGTCGGTGCCTACAACTGCCTGGACGATCACCCTGCCTTGCACGCCCGCAGCGCTGACCGCCTCCGGATAGGCCGGCGAAGGAGCTGCGAGAAGATTTGCGGCCATGGCGCCGGAAGCCGAAAGAAAGACGCTTTGGTGCGGATGTGCAAAGCTCATCTGCCTGGGTGAGGGAGCCGGGGACGCGTACCCCTCCGGGAGACCTGCCCGCGGTGTCTCGGACGAGCGGGGTGCGGCGGGTTCGAGCGAGGTCGCTACTGTGCGCTCCGGCAGCGAGTCGTTGGCGGCTTCAACGTACGGTGGTTTTGCTGCCGTGGTCGCTGTTGTTGCAGGCGTTGTCGGGCGCGCTGTCCAACCCGGGGCTTCCGCCGTGTCGCGCCGTTCTGCTGCGCCCGCCACACTTGCCGGGGATTGTGCGTTTTGGGATGCTTCATACGGCTGCTGAAGGGCGCGGAGATCACGATCGTCGCGTGCATTCGCCTGCGCAAGGGACCCGGCTCTTATCGGTGCCGTAGGTCGGCTGGCCAGCGGGGCGCCGTACGGGGACGGCTTCGCGGTTGAACGAAGGGTTGCGCCTGGAGTTCCGTCCGAAGGAAGGGAAGGAAGGATCGGTGCTTCCGCAAGCTG
>CAXTFS010000287.1:0-4629 GCA_964243395.1 uncultured Acidobacteriaceae bacterium
ACCCTGGCTCACCTTGGTGTTCAGCAGGCGGATGAACTCGGGATCAGAGAGCTTCATTTCATAGATCTGCAGCTGTTTTTTTGCGTCCTTGATAAAGCTCATCAGTCGCTGCCGTGCGTTGATTGGACTGACGACCAGATCGGTATTTTCTGAGTGATACGGCATGCGCTTTACATCGCATTCAAAGAGCCGTTGCGCCTCTTTCACCACGTCGGGCTCTTTCACCACGGCGGCGAAGGAGCGGCTCAGGGTGATGTCCATGTGGGTGTAGTTGAACGCAAGCAGGTACAGCTCCTTGCCGTCGATGATGAACATTTTGCCGTGGTAGCGCACAAGATCGTCGGCGGTGCGCGCCACGGTGATGCCCTGCTCCAGCAGCCGCATTTCAAAGCGCCGAAGATACTTCTCGCCGCCATGATTGGTGTGCGCGATCAGCGCTGTCACGCTTACGCCGCGGTGGGCCGCATCGACCAGGGCACGCTCCACTTCAGCACGGTCGAAGCGGAAGATAAGGATCTGAATGCTTTTCTTGGCGCTGTTGAGGGCATCGACGATCGGCTGAATGCCGTCATCCGGTTGTACGAGCAGTCTCACAGGAGCCCCTTGGCCGACTTACGCGCGCCGGTGTTGTCACAACGGATGCGTCCGGATGAGCCTGAGATGTTTTTTCCCCGGGGGAGAAGTCCCAATCTGTTCTCTTGCGTTTCAATGAGGGGATAGACCACCAACACCTGCTCTGGAGCCTGTATGCACCGCCGCTTCCGTCCCGCCACCCATGCCGCAGTCTCTGCTTTGATCGCCGCCGGCCTGCACCTCTGCCCTCCCTTAGCTGCGGCGCAGGACACGCCGGCTGCGACCAGGACATCCGAGGCAGCAAAGCCGGCAACAGCAGCAAAGCCGGCAAAGGGCGACAAGGACAGGCCGCTCACGCCCGCGCAGATCCACAATCCCGTGTTGTGGGAGGATCCGGGCGACATCGCCGCCAAGGACCTGATGTACGGGCGCGGCGGCAAAGACCACCAACCGAAGCCGCCATTTACCTTTGCCAGCGAAGACCACAGTGGCACCAATCCGAAGTTCGACGCGCGCGCCGCCGACGACAAGAAGTGGCGCGTGAAGCTTGGCGGCGAGTCACGGCCGGAGGTGGTGGCCTCGCGGCTGTTGTGGGCCGTCGGCTACTTCGTGAACGAGGATTACCTGCTGCCCACCGCTGACGTGCAGGGCCTGCAGCTGAAGCGCGGCGCCAATCTTGTTCATGGGCAATCGATCACGGATGCGCGGTTTGCCCGCAAGCCGGGCGGCCAGAACAAGATTGCGGACTGGCGCTGGAAAGAGAACCCCTTCAAGGACACCAAGGAGTTCAATGGCCTGCGCGTGATGATGGCCGTGCTGAATAACTGGGACCTGAAGGACGTGAACAATGCCGTCTTCAGCGACGACAAACATGACCGCCAGATCTTTCTTGTGTCGGACATCGGAGCGACCTTCGCGTCCAACGACGAGCACGTGCGCCACGACACGGACAAGGGCAATCTGGCCAGCTATGAGCACTCCAAGTTCATCACCAAGAAGACGGACAAAGAGGTAAGCTTCGGCACCCCCATGCTGCCGGCGGGACTGCTGCTGCGGCAGGGGCCCGTGCTGCTGGGCGAGACGGTGCGACGTTCTGCACTGGACTGGATTGGCCACGACATTCCCATCGCCGATGCGAAGTGGGTAGGCGGCCTCCTCGGCCAGCTAAGCCACGCGCAGCTCGAAGATGCCTTTCGCGCGGGGAACTTCCCCGATGATCAGCGCGAGGCCTTCGTGAAGATTGTGGAAGATCGGATTGCGGAACTGAAGGCGCTTTAAGGTTGCTGCGGCCACACGGGCTCGGCAACGTGTAGCGATGTCATTGCAAACTGCCGCCGCCCGCGGCGTTGCGTTGCTCTTCCGCGGCAAGCGCCAGGACCGCACCCATGACCACGCCGGCACTGTCGGCGAGGACGTCGCTGCGCTCCAGGGGCTCGTGGTACAGCCGGTGTTGTCCCCACTCGATCCCGAGGCCCAGCAGGAGCAAGCCAAAGAAGAAGCCGAGGCGCGCACCCCGCGAGCGCACGAGGCTGATGGAGGCGCAGGCCAGCAGACCAAACGCGAGACCATGCGCCCAGAAATGGTACTTTCCCCGGGTATGCAGCAGCACCTTCTCCTGAACAGGCAGGAACGAAAGCGCGATCAGCAGGGCCGCGGCGAAGCACAGGAAGACGGCTAGCGGGACAACCAGCTTGCGGACATACCGCTTCCGACGGGATCGCCGCACACGAGGCATCCCTTCACTTTGCCATGCCCTGGTTTAGACGTGGGGTCTTTCCCGCGAATAATTCGCTGCAGTGACGTGCCGGGCGCTACGGGAGTACCGGGGACTCCGTGGCGTTGAACTGGACGTCATGCAGATGCCGGTAAAGCCCTGCCGGGTGCGCCATCAGGTCGTCGTGTGTCCCGGTCTCTTCCACGTGGCCGTCCTTGATGACGTAGATGCAGGACGCCTTGCGGATGGTAGACAGCCGGTGTGCGATGACGATGGAGGTCTTGCCCTGCATCAGGCGGTCCAAAGCGTCGAAGACGAGCTGTTCGCTTTCAGCATCGAGGCCGGAGCTGGGTTCGTCGAGGATGAGGATGGGCGTCTTGCGAATAATGGCGCGCGCGATGGCGATGCGCTGGCGCTGGCCGCCTGACAGCATCACGCCACGCTCGCCAACGGTGGTGTTGAAGCGCTCGGGAAGCTTCTCGATGAACTCCAGCGCGTTGGCGTCGCGCGCCGCGGCAACGATCTCCGCCGACTTGGCTTCGGGGCGGCCATAGGCAATGTTGTCCCAAATACTGCCGGAAAACAGGACCGTATCCTGCGGAACAAAGCTGATCTGGTCGCGAAGACTCTTCTGGGTCAGCTGTTTGACATTGAAACCGTCGACGCTGACGACCCCCGCGCTGGCGTCGTAGAAGCGCGGGATGAGGTTGACCAGCGTTGATTTGCCGGAACCGGTTGGCCCCACCAGCGCCACGGTGGTGCCGGCCTTCACGTGCAGGTTGATGTTGGACAGGATGGGGCGATCGGAGTTGTAGCAGAAGCTGACGTCGTGGAAGTCGATGTCGCCGCGCAGAGCGGGAGCGATCTTCGCGTCGGGGGCATCGCGCATCTCGCCCTCGTTATCGATGACCTCCTTGATGCGCTCGTAGCCGACCTCGGCCTTGGAGTACGAATCCATGATCTTGGAGATGTCCTGCATGGGCTTGTACATGCTCTTGATGTAGCTGAGGAAGACCACGATCGTGCCGCCGCCGGCGGCGCCGGCGATCAGCGCGCCGCGGCCGCCGAAGTACAGCACCAGGCAGGTACCAATGCCGGTGATGATGCTGACAGCGGGCACAAGGCGAGCCTTCAGGCGACGTGCCTTGAGTGCGGCCTCCACGGTCTCCAGGCTCTCGCCTTCCAGGCGTTGCACCTCGTAGTTTTCGCGGGCAAAGGCCTTCACGACGCGAATGGAGCCGAGGACTTCCTGCACCACGGAGAGCATTTTGCCCTCGTGACGACGCACCTCGCGGGAGTACTTCTTCACCTTGCGCGTGTAGGTGTACACGATCGCGAAGAGCACGGGAACGACCGCCATGGCGATCAGCATCAAGCGCCAGTTGAGATACGTCATCACGCCGATCATGCCGACGATGGTGGCGACGTCGACGATGATGCTGAGCAGGCCGGAGACGATAAAGGTCTGAATGGAGTCGATGTCCGAGGTGACGCGGCTGATGAGGTCGCCGGTCTTGGAGTGATCGTGGTACGCGAGCGAAAGCCGCTGCACCTGGGCATAGAGCTTGCGGCGCAGATCGTGTGTGACCCATTGGCCGACCGTGGTGGTCACCCACTTCTCACCGTAGGTGCAGATCGCGTCCAGCAGCGCAATGAGCAGCACGGCAACGCAGGCGAAGAGCAGCACGCGCATTGGCGCGGTGCCGGTGGTGCGCCCAATGAAGTGGAACAGCCAGCCATGGGAAGCCTTGTGCCCGATGACGTTGTCGAGCACAATCTTCAGCGGCCACGGACCCAGAACGTCGGCAACGCTTTCGCCCGTGATGGCGACCAGGCCGAGCCAGAGCTGCGCCTGATGCGGCTTCAGAAGCTCCCAGATGGTCAGACCACGTCTGGACTTGGCTTTGCCGGCTGCACTGTCGGGGGATGGTTCAGACTCGGGCGATGGCAGTGGCTCGGGCGTCAGCGGGTCGGCTGTGAGCGGATCCGGGTTGACGAACGGATCACGCTCGCCGTCCTGCTGGGCGCTTGCCGGCGCGAAGCCTGGGGGTGAAGCCATAGGTTCTTTGATGCGTCAGGGCCCGGACCGGGGCCCGCGGCGCTGTTGCCGTTTCTGCCACACAAGTGGGATACGGATGGGGTGTGCCGGGGACGATGCGCTGCCTCTACGAAAACGAGCGCCGTACACTGGGGCGGATGGCTTTTCCCGTGACACGCATGCGTCGGCTGCGCTCCACCCCTGCCCTGCGCGCCCTGGTGCGCGAGACGCGGCTGGAGCCCGGAGCGTTGATCTAGCCGCTGTTTGTCTGTGAAGGCGAGGGCGTTCGGCGTGAGATCGGTTC
>CAXTFS010000288.1:0-4619 GCA_964243395.1 uncultured Acidobacteriaceae bacterium
AATCAACGGGTGTTTTGGACCAGTGAAGAAGCATGGTGCAGCTGTGAAATCCCCTTCCAAGCCCTTGCAGTTCGCAATTGCCGAGAAGGCAACTTGACGGTACTTGCATGTGCGGGAGGATAGCGATGATCGTCATAGCTGTCCCTGGCTGCGAACGGAACGGCGGCCGGCGGGTCAACGGGCGTCGTCAAGATTGCTCGGGTGCCCATCCTGGATCGCAACCGTCGCGCGTTCGCGGCGACTTTGCTGCAGGGCCTTCATCTGCTCCACTGCCGTGGCTGCGGCTGCGCTGTCACCGGTCTTGCTGTAAAGACGAGCCAACTGATAGTGAATGCTGCCGTCCTGATCACTCGCCGCACCCGCATGCAGCTCGCGGATGGCTTCTTCGGTCCGGCCCTCGGCTGCGTATGTTTGCCCAAGCAGAGCATGAACATGCGGCAGCACCTGAGGCTTTGTACCCAGCCCTTTGATCAAGAAGGCTTCTGCACGGGAAAACATGTGCTGAGACACCATGGCTTCTCCCATCAGGAGATTGATGTCGGGGTCGTCGGGGTTTCCGGTCAAAGCTTTATGTGCGAACTCAATTGCTTTGTCATAATCCGCAACTGCGTAGGATGCGGACGCCATGCCTAGCAGAGCAGAGCGGTCGTTCGATGAGAGCTCAAGCGCTTTGCCGTATTCCTTCTGTGCGTCATCGTTGCGGCGGCGCTGTCGATACATATCACCGAGTAGAACGTGGCTTCTGACGGAGTTCGGCTCTAGCTGTTCAAAGCGCGCCAAGGAAGCAAACGCTAACCTCTCGTTTGCGCTTATGGACCAATAGAGCGCCTGCGCGCGTGAGGATGCACTTGATTTCTGGAGAGCCTGGCCGGCTTCAAAGGTTAAGCGGGAATCGCCGGTAAAGAAGGAGCAGGCTGCCAGCATGTGGAGGGCAGGTGCATTGGCACTGTGCAGAGAACCCCGCAAGACGTCCGTGCATTGGCGATAGTGTCCGGCCAGGTATTCGCGTCGCGCTTGTACACTCAACTCGTTCTGACTCGTCGCAGTCGGTATGGTGTGGGCAGCGCCAGAAGATGCCTCCAAAGCAGAGACATCGGGGGTTGGTTCAGTAAGTGCGCGGTAGAAGCTTCCATCGAGCTGTGCCGACGCGCGTTGCTGAGCGGCGTAGGTGAGAAAGCTCTGCAGATGTTCCGGACTGGCTGAGTCGAGGAAAGCGGGCACTTCACTAAAGAAGAATCCGGGGTCCTTTTCCCAGACCTGCTGAAGCAGTGCCAGACCGTCTTGATCGGCATCAGCATCGATGCGCAGCCGCGCCTGGCCGAGAAGAGACAAACTGCACTCCGGATGCTCCTTTCGTTCGGCTGCGAAGGTGAGGTCGGCGTCGCGCGTGTCACCCTGCTTTAGATAAGCCCAACCCAGATCCGACCGCATGCAAGGTGGCTGGTCGGCAGCGGCAAGGATTTCGTTATACAACGCAGTCGCCTGTTTGTACCGGGATTGCTTCACCAACGCTTCAGCATAGAGCGCCTTGGCATATGCGGTGTTCACATCCGTGCTCGTCAAGGTGCGGGCGTCCTGTTCAACAATGTCGAGTTGTGCAATACCCAGATCGAACCAGATGGCACTCTGCTTTGGATCGAGGCGAAGAACATGACCAAACTCGCGTGCGGCTAAGTCAGGTTCCCCGAGTGCGGTGTACACATGGGCGAGCGTCGTGGAGGGAAGAGGATCGTTCGGATTGATCTTTTCCGCTTTCAGCAGCAACGGAACGGCATCCTTCGCACGATTTGTGCGGACGTAGTCGATGCCGAGGAAAAGGGTAGGAACGTAGAGCGAGGGCTTGAGCCGGAGAGCTTGCTCGAAACTTCGAATCGCTTCAGAATACTGGGCAGCTTCATGCTGCATGAGCCCCAAATTGGCGCGCAGCTCCGGGATGTCAGGCCGCAGGGCGACAGCGCGTTTGTAATTGGCAGCGGCCAGAACGTAGTTCTCGGCGGCCTGCGCCTGCCCGGCGGCGGCCACAATGCCTTCGAGATCATAAGACGGTTCCTGCTGACCGAACAGAGGTCCGGCCAGCAGGAACAGGAGTAGCACGGTAAGGCAGTGTGTCACTTGGGGATCACCAGTAGAACTTGCCTGCGAACTGGACGCTTCGCGAGGGGAAGGTGTTGGTGATTTGGCCAAAGCCCGACTGACATGTACTGGAAGCATTCGGGTCGCAACCGCCATAGCCAGTGTTAGGAGTATAGAACTGCGGGTGATTGAAGGTGTTGTACAGCTCCGCACGGAACTGTAGACGCATGTTTTCTTTAAACGGAAAGTCCTTCGATAGATTTGTATCCCAGTTCTGATAATGCGGGCCGCGAAGACCTGAGAAGTAGCGAGGTGCAGTGCCGAAGGTTCCGTACGGCGCAAAAGCGAACGCTCCGGTGTTGAACCATTCGTGGATGCTTGGGTTAGCAACGTGGACATTGCCAACGACATCCGGCCGTGGGTTGCCACCATAGGAGTTGTAGTTTGCGCCGCTGATGCTGAGCGGCAGCCCCGACCGAAAAGTAGCAATTTGTGAGACCTCCCAGTCGCCAATGACGGCATTGACGGCTCGGTTCATATGCGCGCCTAGCGCACGCTTACGGCCGACGGGAAGCTGGTAGACGTAGTTGGCAACCAGGCTGTGCGGTGTGTCGGAGCCGTCGACACTCTTTTCGGCGGCAAGATTGTAAGTATTCGCAATGCCCCCACTTCCTGCGTACGCCCAAGCTTGATTCCCTTCCACATTATCCAGAAATTTCGAATAGGTGTAGGAGACCATCGCGGTAAGGCCACGGCTGATACGGTGGTTATACTGCGCCTGCAGGGCGTTATAGATGGAAAAGCCGATCGGCGGGTTCTGCTGATTAATGTAGCAGTATTGGGAATACGGTTGAAGCAGCTGCACCTGGGCGACCATCGGCTGGTCGAGGTTGCAGTAACTCGAACCTAGAGGGATCGCACCGTAGTAGGGGTTCGGCACCGGTTTATTCAACGCATCCGCTCCCATAGTGAAGTAGGACGGGTTCAGCTGGTTTTCGACTTCGTATTGAGCAACCATGTGCGTTCCATGATTGCCGACGTAATTGACGTCAAGAAGATCGTTGTGCGTGATGGCCCATTGAAAGCCGAACAGGTATTGCTGCACGTAGGGCGACTTGCGGCTGATGAAAGATTCTCCCAGCGCATTGCCCACCTGCTGCATGCCACCCAGAGCATTGCCGGTGAAGCCGTTGTATCCATTCGGGAAGGGATTCGCCAGCGTCACGGCCGGGTTGGGACTGACGTTGTTGCTCAGCGTTGTGGGGGACGTAGTATTGCCAGCAAAGCCGTTGTTGCCTCCCGGGAAGCAGCAGGTGATGGAGGGTGGATAGAAGAAGCCGTATCCACCGCGGATAGCAAAGCGCGGCGTCGCTGCGTAGCTGAAGCCGAGCCGCGGAGCCACGTTTGTGAAATCCGTGTTGTAGATGCCCCGCTGACTCGGGGACAGGAATTGAACGGCACCCAAAACTGTCTTGCCGAGAGCTGCGCTCACAGGATTGATGGCGTTAGGGTTGAAAGTGGAAGCGGTGTCATGGCGGTAGGTCGGTGCGGTCTGGACTTCATACCGCAAGCCGAGGTTCATTGTGAGGTTCGGCAGAGCTTTCCAATCATCCTGCACATAGCCGCCGAAGTAGTGCACAGCGACCGCGGGGTTGTAAGGTGTACCTGTGGAACCACCGTCCAGCACGCCAAGGAGAAGTTGAGCCACACCGTTGCCTGTGGTGAAGGGCACCGGGTTGTTCGGGTCGGGACCGCCGCTGAAGTTGCCGTTGGATGTCAGGGAAGACGTGTAGATCGTCTTCTCATCGTCTTCAAGTTCGACGCCCATGAAGCCGAAGTTGACCGTGTGGCGCCCTGCGGTCTTGATGAGGTCCACCGCTACGCTGCCGACCGGACCATGGTTGACGACGTATTGCGAGTTGGTGGGCCCGAGCGCAGATTCTCCTCCAATGTAGATGTTGGGGAACTGCGGGCTGTTCGTATCGAAGTAGGTGGGCAGTCCGAGGCTCGACGGCAGAAAGCCCAGCGACTGGTTATTGGAAGACTCATGCCAGAGTTCCACACCGGCCTGGATGTTCATCGTTAAGGTCGGCGTGAAGATCTGGCTATATCCGACCGCCATGTTGTAGCGGTTGTTCGGCCGATTGTTGCCAGGTCCAGCCGGGTCCGAGGTTCCCCAATAATCCGGGTTGCCGGTCTTGGTCTCGCTCTTGTAGGAGTAGCGGAAGAAGACTCTGGCGGCGTTATTGATGTTGTGGTCGACGCGGATTAGGTACTCGTTCGAGGTGGCAGGTGCACTTCCGGACCCGAAGAAGTTGTTGGTGAGGCCTCCATTTGAAGGCGTCGGGTAGTAGCTGAGCAGCTTCACCGCGATAGGGTCAAAGGGGCCGACCGCGGCTACGTTGTTGTTTGCGATCGGATCACGAATGTAGCCAGTTCTTGTAGCGACGAGACCGGTCGTAGGGTCCACCTGCCCGGCCGTGATGGTACGGGTGCTGCGCGGATTGTAGATCTGCCCCACATCAATGGGACGACCCAGTGCATCG
>CAXTFS010000289.1:0-4594 GCA_964243395.1 uncultured Acidobacteriaceae bacterium
GCTTTTTCAACATCTTATTGCGCTGATCAGCGCCGGAACCCACCGCTGATTCACAGGCCACCGCATCGGGCGCGCTACCCCCGCAGCCAAAGACCGAGACGGTGCACCAACTGCCATTCGCCCTCCGAACGTGCGAGGTAGGCTTTCACCTGGTCGCCCGCCATCGGCTTCAGCCGCAGCGTGTTCGTCCCGCCCACCCACCGCTTTCATAGAGCGGCACATAGCAAGCGGCGCAATGGCCTGCAACGAAGGCTGAATTCAGTGTAAGCCGACCTCAGGGACCATCCAGCCAGGTCAACCCCAGCTCCAAGTCCGTCCGTATAAGGCACCCTTCAAAGACTGTTCCAGCCGACGCGATAGGTCGGCTCAGCCAACCGCCGGCGATCAGATGGCGCCAGTCTGCGAGTGGCTTCCTGGCACCCATTGTTGAAGTCCGGGTCGGCCACGCCCGACGCTTGCTGGCAGGATACGCGGGGGTGGCTCCGGTTCGCTGCCCACCAGCGTGCGCCGTCCGAGTAGCGACCTTGCAGCTTGTCGATCCACTGCTCGGATGCGACGCGGTCGTTTCGCCCGTCCGTGTAGGCCTGGTCGTGTTCGGGCGCTGTATTCGCATGGACAGGCTGATCCGCAGGAGCGGGTTGGGCAGCATGCACAGCCGAGCCTGGCACGAATTCGCTGCCGGGCGTGTAGGTGCTTTCGAACGAAGGCAGCATCGTCGTGTTCATGGCGGCAAGGTCCTGCTTGTTCAGCCAGGTGACGTCGCCCGGCGGGGTCGTGACCATTTTGCCGATGATGGCGGGCGGTACGCCGAACTCGGCCGCCTGGCGCGCCATCAGAGTCGTGATGGCCTGTGCGGGACCATTGTCCTCTCCGTCCGCCGAAGCGCTATGCACGCCGATCCGGGCATTAATGGAAGCCATCCGGGTGCTGCCCGCCGCGAACATGAGGAAGCACGCCGATACGCACATCCCGCGGGACGACACGATGGTCGGCAGCCCTGTGGAGTGGATGGACTTGGCAAGGTACACTCCTTCGCGCAGGTTCCCACCTGGGCTGTCGAGCCCTACGGCAAACAGCTTCGACTGAGCGGGAAGTGCTGCGACGAGGTCGTGTAGCCGCTTGTCGTCGCCGTCCTTGATCTCACCTTGTGCAACGAGAAGCAGCCTGCCGTCACCGGTATCGACGGCGAAGAAGTCCATGGCCCTTGCCGGCGTTGGCCCGGCCGACAGCACCGTTACGGCAACACCGACGAGGCCGAGCAGGAACGGATGAAGCATAAGATTGCTCCTGGGATCGTATCGCATCTGTGGCTGCGCTCGATCAGGTCGGGTGTTGCACGTCAAACACGCGAGATGGTCGGCATTGTTGCCTGTGATGACGTGAATGGGTGAGAGTTGCCTACTACTTGCCTTCATGTGAGGCAGGAACATGCCCCAGTCATGGATTCGCTATCCAGGCAACCGGGCACTAACACCCATCCCTGACTCGATCGCCGTAGGCCAGGCCGCACGGCCAAACAGAACGATGTCGTAGACACCGCTCTTTGTCTGGATCGAAAGGGAGTTAGAAAGCAGAGGCAAGACCCCGAGGAACTTGGTCCAGCACGGCACCACACGTTCGATGTCCGCTAGCGCGATCTGCGTGCTCTGGCGCTGGAAGTTGAGCTTATGTGCCTCGAACACGAGCCGGCGGTTCGTCAGGTAGAGAAACCCGCCCACCGTCTCGCGTTCTCGCTGCAAGTTGGCACCGCCCCGCCTGACCAACTGTTCACCTTCTTCCAGCAATGTCTTCAACGCGGCGCTCCGGCGGTTTGTGATCCATGGATACACGACATCGTACTCGGCAATCCTGGGAGTGATAGGGAAAATGATCAGCCTATGGGACAAGCCAGCTTCTACGGGCTCCGCAAAATCAGGCCCTGCCGGCGTGAACAGTGCATCCATCGCCTCGATGATCTAAGGTGGCCTTATGAGACGTCCGACGTTGCGCGCCGGCCTTGGCAAGCCGGTCATTGCTACCATGCTGGCTTTCGCGCTCTCCATGACGCTACCCGGGGTTGCGGGCGCGCGAACGATCGCCGTTCCTCCGTTCGATCGTGGTAAGGTCTCCTCCCGCGACGCCCGACCAAAGGTGCTTGACGCCGCCGACCTGGCCGGGATCAGGGGATGGCTGGATGCCCATCGGGCAGGCTGGCGCGACAATGTAGTGACATCGCCGGTCCCGGAGGTGGTGGTGAGCCTGGGCACGTCCGCGCAGGCACCAGCGGTCACGCTCAACCTGTGGCCGAGGGCACCCGAGGCGGATTGGCGCAGCTCGATCGTCATGGAAGACGCCACGGGGTCCACCTGGATCCAGGCGCTCTCGGCAAAGGACGTGGCAGCGTTGCTCGGCTTAGTCCAGTGAACGCTGCTCGCCAGCGTCTCGGTCGCGCGGCCGTGGCCTTTCTGCTGGTCTGGCTGGTCAGTGCGACGGCGAGGGCAGAGGTACCGCCGATCAGCGACGCCGACCTGCAATCAGGAGCCGAGCTGATCGTCACGGGCTACGTGACGAACGTCACGGAGCGCGATGACGTGTCCTACCCTGCAAAGGGACAGAGGCTCGTCGTGGGCCGCTGGACAGTCACGCTGCATATGGAGGCAGTCGAAAAGGGCCAGCTTCCGCCCGGCAACAAGGAGTTACGCTTCACCGGCTACCGGAACATTGTCGTGCCGCGAGGGTGGGTTGGCGGGACGAACACGTTGCGGCTGACGCCCAGGGTGGGCGACGAGGTCAAGGTCTACCTCACGCGCTCGGAAGATGACTGGCAGTTGTTCCACCATCTTGGCCTCTGGCTGCGGCGGTAGCCCGTCCCGTGCGAGCATCCTGCGGCGTGGGCTACGTGCTGCGCGCCGAGTGATGGCTGTTCTCAGTGCGATGTGCGCGCATAGGCGCCTATGAAGCTCACGCCCAGTCCGCCGCATCCGTTCTCCCATGCCCACAGGAACGGCCCTGAGAGTTGCAGCCGGATGCGGCAGGCATACGGATTCGCGTCGCTGAACGGCAGGGTTCTGCCGTTGTCGCCCTGGGTAAAGGCAAGCAGGTTGCCCTGCGGCCCCACCGTGCCCTCGACGTCGCCGAGGTTGATGGCACCGCGGCGCACGCGGTCGGGGTCATGGCTGCCGAAGGTGGCCTCCCCCTTCACGTGCAGCAGGCTGGAGGATGAGGCCGAGATCGTGAGAAACTGGTCCCCCGTCCGCCAGTGGCCGATCCAGGCATCGGGCGTCGGTTGCGTCGGGAGGGCCGGCCCGATAGCCGCCGAAGGAAGCCAGCCCTCGGTCGTGTTGCCCTTGGCGGTCGTCAGCAGCGCGCAGGAGAAGGCGCCCTGTGTGCCCGTTATCAACACCGTGTCACGAGGGACGGCGTAGGCATGGGCGCGGCAGGCGGGGGTGTCCGCGGGGCAACCTGGCACCTCGCCACCCCGAATGAAATACGTCCGGGGCTGTTGCAGCGAGACAGTGGCCGCATTGGGAGTGACCTGCTCCAGGTTGCTGGCGGCGAGGCAGTCCGCGCGGGCGGCGGTGGCGCCTCCCGTGATAACAGCTGCCACGGCCAGGGCGCGCGCGGCCCTCATTGGAGCATCTCCATGAGACCATCCGCCGAGTCGGCGGCGCCTTTCGCCATATGGCCGTTGGTGCGGTCGACCATGACGTCGAACAGCTGGGGGTCGCCACCGCAGACCACGTCGTGGCGCTTCCGCAGTTCGACTTGATCGATGGACGAGTGCACCTTGCGGATGATCACGAAGCTGACACAGCAGGGGGCGGCCACGAGCTTGTGCTGCACCACCGCTTCGCTGTCCCGGGATACAACTCCTGCGTTCACAAAGTGGCGAGTGAGAACAGGCCGAGCAAGGCCGGCGTCGCCCGCGCGATCGGACCACTGGCCTTGGGTTTGACGCCAAGGTGCCAGCGTATCTCGGAAGGTCGTCTTGATGGACCAGCGACCGACAACCAACACAGAGTCAGTGATTTCCTTGCATCTGCTTAAGAAGAGATTCATCAAACTGCTTTCTATAATACTGGAGCATTTTCACGCGCGCTTCCGTGAAAGTCACGATACAATCGATCCTGTTATCGTCCATATAGCCGTCGGTAGCTATGGACGCGTTATAATCGCAGGTGTCTCCACGAAACTGCTCCCAACTTCTCTCCGCCGCAGCGAGATGATCGGCAGCATCCTTGTTCCTGTTTCTGATGTATTGTAGGAGGTCGTTGTACGTTTTATCCAGTGGCTTAGTCGCTTCGTCGTATATGCATTCGCGAACCTGACCCATGCTTGTCGCGCCGGCTTCACAGTCCTTTGCGCTCGCCTGGGCGACAACACCGATGCAAGACAGCATTATCAACACCGGCGTCGTAGCGCGCAAACGTTTCATCTTTCGGCCTTCTGTCCCTGCGGAGGTGGTTCGGCGACACTGCCGAGGTCAACATTTTTCACCGCGCACTACGGCATAGCAAGAGGGAGTGTCAAAAACATGGGGCGCTACGCCGCGAGCTGGATTGCTGGATGGCCGAGGCGTCCGTCCAGCACCGCGGCCCTGACCTGAAGCACACGA
>CAXTFS010000290.1:0-4547 GCA_964243395.1 uncultured Acidobacteriaceae bacterium
CGGCGTCTCACCCGCAAGCGCCAGCAGCCAGTCCCCGACCTCTTCGCGTGTGCGCCCGGCCTCCAGCTTGACGGTCACCTTGCCGGAAGCGGCCCGCGTCCACACGCCCGACCAGATGTGGCGGCGCTGCCCCGCGGCATCCACACGCCCAGACCAGTCGATACCCACAACGCGCTGAAGTTCCTGCGCCTTCTGGAATCCCTGCGCCTGGATTCCGGGCACCTTGTTGCTTCCCTGCGTCGCGACGCCCGGCTGCCGCTGCGTGCTCTCGCCGGTCCGACCTCCACCGGCGAGACTGGGGCGCCGTGTCTGCTTTGTCGGCCTCGTCGACAGGTCAGACATCGTCGCCGGTGTCGATCACACCACTTTCTTCTACCGGCACATCCACCTCTTCGACCGCCGCGCCCCAGCCGCGCAGCACAGCCCAGATCGCCTTGGTCGAAAAGCCCGCAGCCACCAGCCGCCGCATCGTGCGCGCCGTTTCCTTGTCGCCCTCCGGCTTGCGCATGCGCTTGCGTTCGACATACGCCCGCGCCAGGGCAATCTCGTCGACTTCCTCATAGGCCTTGCCGACTGCCTCGTTCACCGTCGCGGAGGCCACACCCTTTTGCATTAATCCCTGCTGCACCCGGCGGCGGCCGAACTTCTCGTTCTCCTGCCGCAGGCGCGTGTAATCGGCCGCGAAGCGTTCGTCGCTCAGGTAGCCGAGCTCCTTCAGCTTCGCCAGGACGGCATCCATCGCGCGGGGGCCGTCCTCGCCCGCTTCGGCGCGGCGACTCATCACGCGGCGCAGATCGCGCTCGCTTTTCATGCGGCTCGCCAGCGATTTGACCGCATAGTCCAGGAGCCCGGCTTCATCCAGCGGCGGCTTTGTTGATTTCCCTCGTGCAAAGGCCATGGCGTCCTATTCTCTCGCAGTCAGCCTGCCCGTAGGCGCGCACGAAGCCTTTCCGCGCGATTCGGCGTCTACTGCAGTAGGCCCATGCGCGTTCGACTCCTCAGCCTCGCCCTTCTTGCTGTCCCCGCAGCGCTGTCGCTTCCCGCGCAACAGACCCCACCCACGCCCGCAAACATCGCCGGCTTTGGGCCGCTCGAGGCCGGGCAGCCGACCGGCATCACCGTGCCGCAAATCATTCAACGCATGGGGGAGCGCGAAACCGCGTTTCAGACTGCGCGCGATAATTACATCTTCCGGCAGACCGTGAAGATGAACACTATCAACGACGACACCGGCAAGCCCGATGGCGAGTGGCAGGAGGTCACCGACGTCTCGTTCGACAGCGCCGGCAAGCGCGTGGAACACGTGGTGTTCGCGCCCGGCAACACGATCGAGCGGGTCATCATCACGGAAAACGACATCAACGACATCAAATACCGTCTGCCGTTCATCCTGACCACCGCGCAGCTGCCGGAGTACAACCTCACCTATCTCGGCAAGCAGAAGGTTGACGACGTAGAGACCTACGTTCTGGACGCTGCGCCCAAAGAGCTCGTCAAAGGACATCGCTACTTCCAGGGCAAGGTCTGGGTCGATCAGCAGGATCTCGAAATCGTGTTGGTCAACGGATTGAACGTGCCCCAGGACCTGCGTCCGAGCCACGCCGACATCTCGCCGCCCTTCACCACCTACTACCAGCAGGTGGATGGCAAGTATTGGTTTCCAACCTACACGCGCGCTGAAGGCGTACTGCATTTTCCGCCGCAGAATGGCGCCCTGGGGCAGGACACCCACATGCGTGCAACCGTGAGATACACGGACTACAAGCGCTTCCGCACCAGCGTGCGTATCCGGTACAACGGCGAAGACATCCCGGACCAGTCTGATCCGAACAAGCCGGGGACGGAGCCAGTGCAGCCGGCTGCCCAACCGCAGGCCGCGCCCAAGTAGCAGGCGGGTTCAGGCCTGTGTTTCGCCGGCGTCGCTCGCTTCCGGGCGCAACCGGTGGAAGAGCCAGATGCGCGCCAGCGCCCAGTCGCGCTTCACCGATCGCGGCGCAATGCCCAGCAGGCCGCCGATCTCCTCGATCGAAAGCCCACCGAAATAACGCAACTCCACCACATGTGCCTGGCGTGGATTGGACTTGGCGAGCTGTTGCAGCGCGTCGTCCATCAGGATCACTTCGTCGAGCCGGTCCGGGGAGATCGCCAGATCGTCATGCATCTCCACCCGCTGCAGACCGCCGCCGCGGATCTCTGCCTTGTGCGCCCGTGCGTAGTCCACCAGCACGCGCTGCATCACGTTGGCCGCCAACCCGATGAAGTGGTCCCGCCCCTGCCAGTCCACCTCCTGCTGCGCAAGCCGCAGATAGGCTTCGTTGATCAGTGCGGTCGCCTGCAGGGTGTGTTCCGCGCGCTCGCGACGCATGTACGACTTGGCAAGCCGGTGCAGCTCGTTATACACAAGCGGGAGCAATGTCTCGGCGGCGCCCGCATCACCTGCGCTCATCGCTCGCAAGAGCTCCGTGACCTCTCCGCCGTCGCCTGCCATTCACCTACCTGAACCAACACAACGGGCCGCGCAAGCGCAGTCCAGTGGTGCATACCTTACACCCGCAAGAGACGAGTCGTCGGACCGCTGTCTGCTATCGCCGACACCGGACCGCGGAGGCTTGGCGTTTGGCCCCTTTCCGCGCAAAATTACGCACTAGGAATCAAGGGGAAGTGAAAGGGAGTTCACGAGGTTTTATCTTGGGGTTATCGCAGGATTTGGGTAGGATGATCTCGCCGTCACAAGAGATCCTTGCACGTACGCTCCTGGGCGACGCGCCTGTGCCTTGCAGGGCCTACGAGCCCACTCTCCGGCGCCACAGCTTCCTTGGCAATACGGCCCTGCGCACCTGATTGTTTTTAAGTCTTTCCCGGTTGCGGTTCTTTCTTGTTTGCCGATGTCCGCTGGGTACGCCGCCGCGTGTCTGTCCGCGTCAGCGTGGGTTAGGAGTCATGGCTGAGCATCCACAATCCGCCGAGCAGGTCTTTGGCGAAGCACTTGATCTGCCGCCTGGGCAGCGGGGTGCCTACCTCGACCGTATCTGCCACGATGCGCCAGGGCTGCGACATCTGGTGGAAGAATTGCTCGCCGAAGATGCACGTGCGGGCAGCTTCCTGAATACACCCCTGGTGAGCCCCTCTGCGGCTCAGGTCCCATACTCTGCAAACCGCACGTCACCGGTGATCAGGCGGTTCGACAGGGACAAGCGCAGCCGCTTTCAGCCGTCAGACCTCATCGCGGAACGCTTCACCGTGGTGCGCTTTGTGGCGCGCGGCGGCATGGGTGAGGTCTACGAGGTGCAGGATCGTTTTCTGCAGGGCGAGCGCGTCGCCCTCAAGATGATCCTTCCGGAGATCGCCGCAGATGTTGGCGGCTCGCAACGCTTCGAGCAGGAGGTCCTGCTCGCCCGCAAGATTAACCATCCCAACCTCTGCCCTATCTACGACATCTTTCATTGCCCGGCACCCGCGCCGGCGTTCCTCTTTCTCACCATGAAAATGCTGCACGGCGAGACCCTGGACGCCCGCTTAAAGGGAGCGACACGCATTCCGAGAAACGAGGCCGTCGACATCTGCACAGAGCTGCTCTCCGGGGTCGCGGCCATTCACGCCGCCGGCGTCATTCACCGCGACCTCAAGCCAAACAACATCATGCTGGAGCGCACCGCCGACCGCATCTCCGTGTCCATCATGGACTTCGGTCTGGCCCGTCTGCACGAATCGGAAAACACGGTGCTTCGGCCCGGCTTCGTCGCCGGCACACCCGGCTATCTCGCCCCCGAACTCATCGCGGGCGGTCGTCCCACCCAGGCAACGGACCTCTTCGCACTGGGCGTGGTGTTCCATCAGGTGCTCACCGGTGAACGACCCGCAGAGGCGCCGGACGGCCTCACGGTTGTCCCAAGATCGTCCCTCACCACGGTCGTCAACAACCCGGCACTCGCCAAAGCGGTACGCGGCTTTCTTTCCACCAGCCCCGAAGACCGCTGCCGCGCCTTCGACCAACTCTGCGCCAGGCAAGGCCTTTCAAGACCGCTATCGGCCCTGACCCAAACAAAGCCACCCGTGCTCACCCGGCGGCGCTTTGCGGTCACCGCCGCCGCCTCCGTATGCATGATCGGCGGCGGCGCTGTCTTTGAGCACAACGCGATCTACAACCTACTGCATCCGCTCCCAAGCAAGCGCTTCGTCGCCGTGCTCAACTGGCCGCCGGTGGCCGATGACCGCGTTCGGCCCATGGTTTTGGGCTTGATCGACGCAATGACCGAAGAACTGGCGCGCGCAGAAGCGTTCGACCGTAACTTCTTTGTCGCGGCCGAGAAAACGTTGAGTAGTATGACAACCTCGGCGCAGCTAAATCAAGCACGTGAGGCCTTGGGTGCAAATTTGATCTTGGCCACGTCTGCTCGCGCCTCCGGTGCAGACATGCAGGTCTTTCTACATGTCCTCGATCCTGACTCAGGACGCACACTTCGATCAAAAGAACTTCGGACACCCGTTGATCAACAATTCTCTCTGCCGCAACAGGCCGTTCACGCAGCGGCGCAGATGCTTAACGT
>CAXTFS010000291.1:0-4536 GCA_964243395.1 uncultured Acidobacteriaceae bacterium
TCGAGCTCGAACAGGGCATCGAAGGCCTCGTCCACGTCTCCGAGATGACCTGGTCGAAGCGGATGAAGCATCCATCGAAGATGGTCAAGCCGGGCGATGAGGTCGACGTCATCATCATCCAGGTGAACCCGAACGACCGCCGCATCTCGCTTGGGATGAAGCAACTGCAGGACAATCCCTGGGAGGCTCTTGAGGATAAATATCCGACTGGGGCCATTGTTGAAGGTCGCGTTCGCAATCTGACCGATTTCGGCGCCTTTATCGAGATCGAAGATGGCATCGATGGGCTGGTTCATGTATCGAACCTGAGCTGGACCAAGCGCATCAAGCATCCGTCCGAGGTCCTGAAGAAGGGCGAGAAGGTGAAGGCTGTCGTGCTTGGCGTGGAGCCTGAGAACCGTCGCCTGTCGCTGGGCATCAAGCAGCTGCAGCCCGACGTCTGGGACACCTTCTTCGAACAGCACCGGGCAGGCGATGTCGTTCACGGCAAGGTTCTGCGTACCGCGCAGTTCGGCGCCTTTGTCGAGATCGCCGAAGGGGTCGAGGGTTTGTGCCACGTCTCCGAGGCTGCCGACGAGAATGGCCGTCCTCTTACCCTGAATGTGGGCGATGAGCACGAGTTCAAGATCGTTAAGATGAGCCCGGAAGAGAAGAAGGTCGGTCTCAGCCTGAAGGCGATCGGTGAAGAAGCCAGCCGCGCCGAGGTCGAAAGCTACAAGGAGTCTGCGGGCAACAGCAACCCCGGCGGCGGCAACAAGGGCAAAGGTAGCCAGCCAAGCTCCTCCGGATCATCGTCCTCCACCACGCTGGGCGATTTGCTCAACTGGAAGCGTAATCAGTAATTCCTGCAATGAAGCAAGGGAAAGGCCGCCGAACTGGCGGCCTTTTCCATTCTGCATAGGAGGCAGGAGTTCCAAGCGGCATGGCAGCCATGGAATAATGCGGTCACACGGATTACCGTCTTCCGCTGCTCGACGAAACTGTTTCCTTCCACCGCCGGTGGATGAATTTGGCCGGCCTGCTTTCAGCGCGTGGTCAGGGGCAGGAAGATCAGCGGCGCCGCCTGGATGATTCATGAAGGATGGCAAGGATGCAGCAAAGTAGCGACTCTGTCGCAGGCTGGTTATGGCAGGGCGCAGGCATTCTGCTTTGCATGACTTTGGCTGTCTTGATGGTCCTCAACACGCAAATGAGCGGCGAGGCCATGTGGTTCTGGTACGGCACCACCTTTCGCAACGGCGCCAAGCTGTACAGCGAACTTCATACTGCTTTGCAGCCCCTTTTTGTGATCGAAACCGGAACCTGGCTGCGTCTCTTCGGAAAGAATCTGGCCCTTTACGAGATCCCATCTCTCATTCATGCGTTTCTTCTGGCGCTGGGCACCTATCTTGTTCTGCGCGAATCGAGTTGGCCGGATTGGCAGAAAGCGATTGTGCTGGTCGGCACCTTTGTTTTCACGGTTTGCGGTCATTCATATCGCTTCGACGACTACCACGTCGTAGCGGAGACGCTGATCACCTACGCGCTGTTGCTCCTACTGCTTATCAGCAGACCAGACGTGGAGGAGCAGCCGCGACGTCAGCTGGTCCTTGCAGGGCTTCTTGGGCTGGTCTGCGGTTTGACGATCGTCACGCGGATCACCGATGGCGCGGCTCTTACGACAGCGTCTGCAATCTGCCTGGTGTTTCTGCTTAGGCGCAGAACGCTCGGCAGCCTTGGCGTGTTCGTCTCTGCGGTCGCCATTACGGTGGTTTTTGTTGTGAAGCTGACGGGGGACAGCCTTTCAGCGTATGTGTTCAGCAGCATCCTGCGGGCTGCGGGCAGCAAAGGCGGCACCGGCAGCATCTTCGCCGCGCCGTTCCTCGTGATCGGTAACACCATCCCGATGCTTGCGACGCAGAAGAAGATCCCGGCTGTCATCGCGATCATCATCGTCCTGGGCATCATGGTGAAGCGCCGCTGGCCTCGCGGCATTCGATACCTTGTGCCGATTCAGCTGGCGGCCACTGGCATAGTTCTGCTGTTTGCCTCACCGGTGAATTGGATCGACTTGAAGCGTGGTCTGCTTTTTGAAGATCTAGTTCTCTTCCTTACGCTGATCATGTATGTGTTCGCCGGGATTGTTCTCGTACGCTTCTTACGGCATGTGCGTGGCAATCAGTCGTGGGATCGCCGGCAGATTTTGATCCTGCTGCCGATTCTGGAATGGGCCTCGTACTCTGCTGGCGCTGCTGCCGAGCCGCTGACCAACTACTACCAGCCTGTGGCGCTGTTGTTGCTGCTGATCCCTGTCCTTCAGCCATTCCGGCGCTATGCAGTCTGGGCGAATCCTACCCTGGTCACCGTGCTAGCCCTTGTTGCGATCAACGGTATTGCCAGCAAGGTCATCATTCCGTACTCCTGGCAGAACTATAAGTACGGGTCGATGTTCAAGGACCGCGAGTGGTACCACCATCCCGTCTACGGGGAGATGTATATCGATCGCGATCTGCTGCAGTTCAGCAAGCAAGTGTGCGTTGACATCGGCGCGGTACCCGGCAAGACAGCGCCCCCGCTCCTCTCTTTGCCGTACCCGTATCCGAACTACTTTTGCGACACGCCACCCTGGCATAACTACGTCCAAACCTTCTTCGACACCGCGACGCGCGGCACAGTGGACCACCTGATGGCCGAGCTGCAAGCCGATCCGCCGAAGTGGATCATCTATCAGAGGCAAATCAACATCATGCGGGGCTCTGAGCGGCTCTACAATCACGGGCAGCCCATTGCGCAGCGCAGCCTGGATGCCATGGTCGCGCAAAAACTCGCGTCAGGGCAGTGGACGCTAGCCGATCACAGTGACTACCTGCGGCCCACCTCTCCGCAAGGGGCGTTTGGTACCGGGTGGTACATCATCCGGACGCGACCCTGAACGCGGAGGGCGGTGGTCAACGCGTGGTATGGCGGCCCCTTTGTCCCAGAATAAGGCTGTGTTCTGTTGTTAACGGACATGAGTTTCTGCCGCCCCGGCTGAGCCATCCACGACCGGACGGCCAGTGACCGCGCACAGCAGTTTTGCTATCATTTTGCGAGAAGTATGTCATTCGCCACCACCCACAAAACCGTAAACCTGGACTTCATGCGTTCCATCGCGGTGATGCTGGTTGTGGGTGCTCACACCTCCCTTTACACAGGTTTTGGCGCTTATAACGGCTGGTCTGGCCTGACTGGCGTGTGTATGTTTTTTGTGCACACGACTCTCGTCCTGATGTGGTCCCTAGAGCGCAACGAGCATGTCGGCCAGTTCTACCTGCGTCGGATGTTCCGGATTTATCCGTTATGGTTGGCCGTCCTTGCGCTCGTGCTGATCCTGCACCTGCCGCAGTTCCCGCCGGATTTCGTGTTCCATTGGCCGAGTGCGCGGGAGCTACTGTTTAACGTGCTTCTTCTCGGCAACCTCAAGTACGGAACGCTCCTCGTCGGCGCGAGCTGGACCCTGCCGATCGAAGTGCAGATGTACTTATTTCTTCCATTCCTATTCTTCTTTGCGCGCGCAAATCGGAGGGTTTGGCCGCTCATTGTCATTGATCTCTTTGTTATGTTTTTCGACCGCCTCAGCTACCCTGCCGTGTATTCCGGCCTGCCGATGTGCGTGGCGTACTTCCTCCCCGGGGTGATGGCGTACACCCTCTCCAAGAAGGCCGGTATCGCTCGCTTGCCGGCGTGGAGCTTCCCGGTATTTTTGCTCGGCATTGTTGCGCTTGATTGCTACAAGGGCACGTATCGCATGTCCTGGATCTTCTGCCTTGTACTCGGGCTGGCGATCCCCACGTTTAAGGACATGACCGCGAAGCCAATTCAACTCGCCTCACATTACATTGCGAAGTACTCCTACGGCATTTACCTGACCCATATCAGCGCTCTCGCCATCGCGATTCACGTTCTTCGCCATCACTCGAGAGAAGTGCGCTTCGCAGTGTTCATCGGATTGTTCTGTGTTCTTCCGGTCGCCTTTTACCACGCGGTGGAGGAACCGATGATTCGCCTGGGTGCGCGGCTCGCCAGCCGGATCAAGACGGCGCGGCCGGTACCGCGCATTACAGAAAACGAGCTCGAGCTCGAAATGGCTCCGTAGCTCGTCTCGTCTTGCAGACACCGTCCCGGTGTGTGCCCACCCCTGGAACTTGACGCCTGAAATGCCTTGCCTCTATCCTGAACACTCGCGCAGTTTTGCGCCCGCACTTCTGTGCGCCTGGATGCTGACTTCATCGCACTGGGCTAGGCATGGACGCCAGACTTCATCGGTAGTGGGCGTGAGGCACCGAGGTGGATGTTTCTCCGGCAGCCATGCAGTTCTGGCCGTCAGGCACTCTGAGCATTGAGAGCCGAGAGTTTCCGCTCCCCAGCCCGCAATTGCAGGCTCCGTGCGCTCCACCAGAAACGTCGGTTTTCTCACGTGCGGCATTGGGCCCGCGTGTGGATGGCCGCCCGCACCACAGGCACAATATCTTCGCGCTTCACGCCGGCCACGAAGACGGCAGAGGTAAGGAGTACACA
>CAXTFS010000292.1:0-4509 GCA_964243395.1 uncultured Acidobacteriaceae bacterium
CGAATACCCCTCCACCGTCGCCAGCGATTCGTGATGCGTGTACACCTGGTCCTGCTCGAAGGCCGTGATCAGATCATCGAACGGCTGCCTTGGTAGCGCGCAGCTTGTAACTGTCGGCTGCAAAGCCACGAAGACGGGATGGCGTGACTGTTCCGGTGAAGCAAACGACTCATGCAGCATGCAGCGCCACTCCGCTAGAAGCTGCGTCGCAAGCGCCGTGTCGCCAACCTCGTCGCCCAGATCATCGGACGTGCGGCAGAAGGCATACACGCTGTGAAAGTGTGGTCGTAGTACCGCCGGCAGAAAGAATGTAGCGACATGGAAGTTCTCATAGTGCGTCTCCGCCAGATGCTTGCACCAGGCGCGCGCGTCTGCAAGGGAAGGCCGCAGATCCGGTGTGCGGTACGGCTCCGGCGCACCGCGGAGCATGCCGGACAAAGCTCGAAGGGTCGGCACCGCCGTGCTCATCGAGTCACCGCGGTGAGCTCTGCGACTGCTTGGCTGGACGAACTTCGGGGCTCGCCATGTGGATACACAGCGGTCTTGATCTCGGGCGCGGTACCTTCGGCGGGACGGGTCAACATGCGGGCAAACAGGCCCGGCACCTCTGCGAGCCCAGCAATCCCTGTAAGGAAGGCCTCTGTAGCAAAGCGGCCGGAGCGAAGCAGATCAAAGGCTGCGCGCGCGGTAGCCGGCGTGTGATGAAAGCTCGCCTTCAGCGTCAGGTCGGAGTAGTGCAGCAGGTTGGTGTCCAAGGCCACGGACGTACCCGCAGGCGGCCCACCAAACAGGTTCACCACGCCGCCCTTGCGCGCCATGCGCACGGCCCACTGCCAGGCCTCCGGCGTTGCTACGGCCTCGAAGACAAGATCAGCGCCGCGACCGTCCGGCGTCAACGCGCGCACGGCCTCGACTGGGTCGTCGACATCCCCAACACGGACGACATGTTCTGCGCCGAGGCGCCGGGCCGTCTCCACCTGGTCCATCCGTTTCACCACGGCAATGACGTGCAGGCCGCGAAGAGCAGCCGCATGCTGAAAGAGCAGCCCGATCGCGCCCGCGCCGAGCACAATCGCGGTCTGGCCCCCTCGCGCCTTTGACTCTTCCAGGCCACGCATGACGCAGGCCAGCGGCTCTGTCAACGCTGCGTGGGCCATCGCCATGTCCGGTGGCACAGGCAGGGTGTTCCGCTCCACGATGCGAGCGGGCACGCGCATGTACTCGGCGTAGGCACCGTTGTTGAACAGGAGATCGTCGCAGAGGTTTTCCTGCCCGTTGCGGCAGAAGAAACATGTCTCGCACGGCGCAGAGTTCAAGGGAACGACACGATCGCCCAGCGTAAAGCGAGAGACGCCGGCGCCCAAGGCTACGACGGTGCCCGCTACTTCATGGCCAAACAGCCGGTCCGGCGTGAGCATACGCGCATGGTAGCCGCGCCGAAAAACCTTCAGGTCTGTTCCACAGGTGAGCGCCGCATCCACACGCAGCACGAGCTCACCCGGGCCGGGTACAGGCATCGGAACACGCTCCAGCCGCAGGTCTTCCCTGCCATGCAATACCGCGGCCAGCATCGTTTTCTTCATCCCTCTTATTCTCGCATCAGGAGCCGGCCGAAACCATCGCATCCGAAGCGGCACCAATCAACTCTGATACCCTGACGACCAACGCCGCCCATGAATTTTGCCTCCCCAGGCGCTCTCGCCAAACGCATCGTAGGTTCGGTACAGGATTATTCCCTGCTGACGGGGCGCGCCATCGCGGCCATCTTTTCCGCACCACACTACCTGGCTGACACCTTTATCCAGCTCGACTCCATCGGTGTCGGCTCGGTCCCGATCGTTATTCTGGCGGGGTTCTTCACTGGTTGTGTGCTGACGCTGCAATCCACCACCACGCTGAAGCAGTTCGGCGCTGTCAATCTGACTGGCAAGCTGGTGGCGCTTTCGATGGTAAAGGAGCTTGGTCCTGTGTTGACGGGGCTGATGGTCTCCGGCCGCAACGCCTCCGGCATGGCCTCGGAGCTCGGCTCCATGAAGGTGTCCGAGCAGATCGACGCCATGCGCGCGCTCGGCACTGACCCTATCCGTAAGCTCGTCACGCCGCGCGTGGTTGCGACGGTCACCATGCTTTTTTTCCTCACTATGATTTCGGACGCCTGCGGAATCGCCGGCGGCGCCCTGGTCGCCGTCACGCTGCTACGGCAGAGCGGCTCCGCCTTCTTCCACATCGCCTACAGCTCCCTGGTTCCGGGCGATGTCGTCGAAGGCCTCGCCAAGCCGTTGTTTTCCGGGTTCATCATCGCTACCGTCGGCTGCTACTACGGGCTTTCCACGACCGGGGGCACCCGCGGCGTCGGCAAGGCCACCACCCAGGCTGTGGTCACGTCTTCGGTTCTTCTGATCATCGTGGACACGCTCGTGACCAAGCTGATGATCGGCATCTTCGGTCGCTAACACTTATGCCAGACACCGTTCCCGCGCCCCTTCAGCAGGATCCTGCGCAGCCTGATGAGCCAGTGGTCGCGTTCTCGGATGTCTCGATCACCTTTGATCGCGACCCGGTGCTGGAGAACATCAGCTTCAAGGTCGAGCGCGGCGAAACACGCATCCTGCTCGGGCCGGCCGGCGGTGGCAAGAGCGTGCTGATGAAGCTGGCCAACGGCCTGCTGCAGCCTGACACCGGCGAGGTGCACGTCTTCAGTCAGAACCTCGCCAAGTTGTCGGAGCGTGCGCTGTTTGGACTTCGTGCCAAGGTGGGCATGGTGTTTCAGGAAAGTGCTCTTTTCGACTCCATGAACGTCGAAGACAACGTTGCCTACCAGCTGGTGGAAGAGCATGTGGCTCCGCAGGAGGTCCACGATCGTGTCGTGGAAGCGCTGCGTTTTGTCGAGCTTGATGCCGCCATCGCAAAGTTCCCTTCAGAGTTGAGTGGCGGCATGCGGCGACGCGTCTCCATTGCACGCGCGATCGTGAACCGGCCAGAGCTCATCCTGTACGATTCGCCCACCGGTGGCCTTGACCCAATCACCTCCAACACCATCATCGAGCTGGTCGTAAAGCAACGCGACGTCTCGGGAGCGACCGCGTTGTTGGTCACACATCGTTTGCAGGATGCCTTCACGCTGGCGACACACCGCTTTAACCAGACCACCGGTCACATGGAGTTGATCCCGGACAACGGGCTCGATCCACGCACGCGGTTCCTCGTGCTGAACGGCGGCAGGATTGTGTTCGATGGCACAACGCACGAACTGACGCATACCAATGATCCATGGTTGAAGGCGTATCTGGCTTGAGTTGAGCCTTCACGTCAAGGGTGAACCAACCCCGCCGCTCAGACGATACTCCTACGGTCAGCCCAGGAGGGCTTGCACGATGGCAGACGAAACCTACACCGCCGGTCAGGTCGCAGTGGCTGCACGGGAGCTGCGTCAGGCCGCGGGCAGTGATGAGGAGCGGTTCACCGCGCAGCAGGTTGTGTCGATGCTGGCTGAAGAGGTCCGCCTGCTACGCGAACGCGGCTTCACTGACGGCCAGATCGCGGACCTCTTCATCGGCTTTGACATCGACGTCTCGGCGGCCGATGTGACGCACTACAGCAAGACGCCACGCTTCGAGGAGTAACCGTCCGTGGCGGTGCCTGGCCTACGGCCGTTCTAGCCTGAAACGATGCCGTACTTGTCGGCTATAAAGTGCCGCACCGATGGCGGCAGCGTCGACCCAAGTTCCTGCCATGTCAGCAGACGAAGCCGCTGTCGAACTTCGGCACGTCGTACCGCGCGCAAAACTCGAAAGCATAACTCCTGCAGATCCGCGCGGCGACCGTCCACGAGCACGAGGTACTCCGCTCCCGCCTCTACGGCAGCGATAACGCCGCGTATCAATTGATACCCGTGAAACCCACCCGGCGACGATGGTAAATCCTCGATGGCGAAAAGATCGGCGGCTGCCTCGTAGCGTGACAAGCGGTCACGGGACGCACGGCCAAAGCCACCTTCGGTCAGCTTGGCTTCCACCAGCAACGAGCCGAGCCGCATATCCAACTCAGTCCGGTCGATCTCCCCGTGCCGCATCCTCAGCTGCGCTCGCACACCGAACTCCGGCCGCAGGCCACGCTCCACGCCAAGCGCCGCGCATACAGCCGTCCTGGAGGTCACACCCGGATAGCAGAAGATGTTCATCAACAGGGCGTCTGAACTGGTGGCGCACTCGAGTTCACCGCGCCGGCGATCGTGCGCCCGTGGCAACAGTGAGCTGGCCGTGTAAGTCTTTCCGAGCCGTCTTGCCCAGTCAGGATGCGAACAGATGCGCCGGTAGGATGCTTGCAGGAAATTGCCATGGCCGCCCCCGGCGTCCTCACAAAACACGACGCTGGGTTGCCGCCCGTAGCTCAATTCATGATCGTGGGAGTCGCCGCGCAGAAGATTGCGTGCCCCGAGCTCAGCACGCAGGGCTCTCGAACTCAGCCGCGTCAACGATGGCGCCTTCATGGCTCCAGGGTAAGCGAAGA
>CAXTFS010000293.1:0-4506 GCA_964243395.1 uncultured Acidobacteriaceae bacterium
CAAACAGGCTCTGGTTCGGCATCTTGACGACCTTGTGGACCGTCGCCCGCGTACCCACTGAGTACAGATCGCCACCCTCGGGCGTGTCCTGACGCGCGTCTTTCTGCGCGACTACCAGAATGGTCTTGTCCTCGCCCAGCGACTGGATCAGCTGGATCGAGCTTTCCCGGCCGACCGTCAGCGGCAGAACCTGGTGCGGAAACAGCACCGTTTCCCGTACCGGGAGTACAGGATAGGAGTGACCCTTGCCCTCGCTTGAGGGACTTTTGCCCACGGTGGGCTTAATGACACTGACAAACTCGTTCGCCATGTTGAGTGCCTCTCTATCAACTTTCATGCAATAGGATGCAGCAGACTTGCTGCTGGTCGCAAGCTGGATTGGCCCGGGTCTGTCGCTCTCTCTGGTTGGATGTGGAAACACCCCCCCCACGTCTGGCGATCTGCTCGTTGTGCGATCAAAGCCTTACCCGGGCCCAAGCCGCTGCCGATTGCCCTCTGTTGCGCTTCCGGCTACGCTGTAGGGGCGCGGAAGTGGTGAAATGGCAGACACGCAGGTCTTAGAAGCCTGTGCCTACGGCGTGGGGGTTCGAGTCCCCCCTTCCGCACCATAGCCTCCCCATGTATCGCATCCGGCGCGGCCTTGTGTGGATCCCACATCCGGTCCATGCCTGTGTAGACGACCCTTTCTGTCACCCGTTTACCTCATCTGGTATTCCTAAAGGGACGATGAAGAGCGAACAGGAGCAAGAACCCACCTACCTTGCCCTGTTTGTGGCACTGCTCGCCGTTAGCTGCGTCTGGGTGCTGTCCCTGCCTGTATTTCCGTCGCAGGACGGACCGATGCACGTGTACTTCGCCCACGTGCTCGGATCGCTGCTGCACCCCGGCGGCCCATTTGCCGGGTACTTCTACATCCGCAGCTATCTGCCGCCGTACGCGCTCTACTATTACCTTTTAATTGCGCTGATGAAGGTGTTTTCAGCGGGCACCGCCGAAAAGCTGATCGTCTGCCTGATCTTTCTGCTGCAGGCGTCTGGCTTTCGCGTTCTGGCGCGGAAGGTGGGTGCGGGTGGCGCGATCGCGTCGCTATGGTTCTTACCTCTACTCGTGAACTGGCCGCTCGGGATGGGTTTTTTTAACTTTCTGCTCGCCCTGGGATTCGCCCTCTGGGCATTGGCGCTGTGGTGGGCTATGCGCGTGCGCATCAACGCGGGCCGCATCGTTGCGTACTGGGCCCTCATCGCCCTGATCACGATTACGCACCCGGTCCCGCTTTTGTTCGTCCTTAGCATCACGGGGCTGGAGCTGGCACTGCGACTGCTCTCCCCGGGCCAGACGGACTCGCTCGGCCACCGGCTCCAGGCGGCGCAAGGAGCCCTCCTTGCGTTCCTCGTGTCCTGCTGCGCCTCGTTCTATGTTCTTCACTTCACCGACCGCAACCGCGTGGCCGAAAATCTCACCCGGCACTCCGTCACGCTGAAACGCGTGCTGAAGCTGAGTTCGCTGGCCTTCTTCTCCATCGACAACCTGGCCACCTATCTGTACCGTCTCGGCCTGTTTGCCATCTTCTTTGGCGCGCTCTACTTCGCGATTCGATCGTCATTGCATCGGCCGTCCACCCCGGCCCCGGCTCGCCGATGGACGTGGCTCATCTTCACCTTCGTCCTGCTGCTCTTCATCCTGGTAGCGCCCCCGGACATGAACGGGTCGCACCACTTCTCGGATCGCCTCGTGCTGGTCGTCTGGATAAGTGCACTGCTGGCGGCCAGCGTTCGTGAGGGCGTTTCGCTGCGCGGTGGCCGTATCTTAGCGATCGCAGCCGCCTGTGCCGTGGCGGGTGTCCTGGTCCTGGGCGATGTGCGTATCCGGCCGTTGGCAAACGAGCTCGCCGCCATGCGGGCAGGAGCCTTCCCCGAAGCCGCAGGGACCACGGGGATCCTGCTTGGCGTGCATCCGTCGGAGGCGCAACTGGCGGCAGCCCAGCGCGTCAACTTCGACGCCTTTCAATGGTCGCCTGGCTATGCCTTTACGCGGACCGACACGGTCGAGCTCAACCCACCCTGGCTCGATCTGCCCATCATTCCGCTTGCGACAAAGGCGGGTATGTTGGACCGCACCTTCTCGCCGTCGCTGATGGATGACCCGGACACCCTGTACAAGGCGATCAGTCGCATGGATGCGGACCGGCGCACCGCGGTGCTCAGGAGAGGCCACTTCGTACTACTCCCGGAGATACAGGCGGGATCCCTGGGCCTGCTCGCACCGCACTCCGGATGGCACTGCCAACCTGCCTTCTCGGGCGTCCTCTGCGATCTTGATGCCGGAAGCTAGTCCCGTCGTCACGGCTGGCCCGATGAGCGCGGACGCCCTCCGTCACTCAACCCGGCAGCGTCCGGCTATGTCGCTGCCACTTGTGTACGCGCTCTGCTTCACCGCCGTCGTTCTGACGCACTGGACGCTTCTACAGCTCCCGTACTTCTGGGATGAGGGCGGCTACTACGTCCCCGCCGCGTATGACTTCTACCGTACCGGCACCCTGATCCCGCAGTTCACCAATGCGCATCCGCCCCTTCCGAGCGTCGTGCTGGGTCTCCTGTGGCACGTGTTCGGATTCCACATTGCCGTGACGCGCGTGACAGCCTGCGCCTTTGCTGCCGGCGGCCTGGCTGCGGTCTTTGCCCTCGGTAGACGCCTGTTGGGAACATCTGCGGGCTTCGTTCTCCTGGGTCTCACGGCCGTGTATCCCATCTGGTTTGCGCAGAGCAGCCTCGCGCATGCCGACATCTTCGCCGCGGCGTTCACCCTGTGCGGCTTCGCGGTCTATCTCACCGCGCCGGAGGTCGCTGGGACCGCGGTCAATGAGGCGGAGACTGAGAAGAATCGCCGGTTCCTGCTGGTCGCCGGGCTGTTCTCCCTTTCTGTTCTGGCCAAGGAGACGGCCATCGTGCAACCGGCAGCGCTGGCAGCCGCCGAGCTCTGGGTCGCCTTCCGTTCGCGCCGGAACGTTGCAGATCGACGACGCCACGTGCGCTGGACGCTCGCCTTCTCGGCATGTCTACCCGTGCTTCTGCTCTGGTATGGCTACCACTATCTGAAGACCGGTTTCATCTTCGGCAATCCGGTCTACCTGCGTTACAACGCGACCGCAAATCTGACCATCGGGCATATGTTCACTGCGCTTCGTTATCGGTTTGTGCACCTGTTCTGGCAACGCAATATCTGGGTTCCGCTGTTGCTCGCGCTGGGCTGTCTTGCTCTGCCGCGCCGATCGCCCGGCGCTGCACCTCGACTGAGCCCGCGCGTGCTACGCCTGCTCGCTTTGCTTGCGATCGCGAATTGGGTGGCGTTCTCGATCCTCGGTGGCGCACTGCTGACGCGCTATCTGCTGCCGATCTATCCGCTGCTCCTGCTGGTCTGCGTGGCCACCTGGCAGGAGCGTACGCGGCATTGGCCCTGGCTGGCAGCCCTGACCGGCGTGGCCTTTGGGACGGCCATCTGGATCAATCCATCCACCTTTTTTGCGCCGGAAGATAATCTCACCTATCGCAACATGATCGTCGTTCACCAGGAAGCCATCGACGTCCTGCAAGCAAGGTACCCGGACGCGACCGTCCTGACAGCCTGGCCGGCCGCCGGCGAGCTCACCCGGCCTGAGCTGGGCTACACGGTGCGCACCTTTCGTGTGGTGCCGATCGAAAACTTCACCGCCCCGGAGCTCGCCCGCGCCGCGCAGCAGCCCGGCCGCTATGACACCGCGCTTGTGTTCACCACGCACTACATCACGCCGGGGTTCCGGCACGATCTGCTGACGCACCCGAACTCGTGGCGCGCGCGCAGCACGGCTTCACAGATCGATCTTCTGCCGGGGGACATCGCGCATCAGCTTGGAGGCCACGTTGTCTGGCAGGACAACCGCAACGGCGAGTGGGCCGCCATCCTGCGCTTCGATCGAAGCTACAACGCACGCGTGGAGCTATCCGCGCACTAGCTCGCCACAGTACTTTCAGGTATGAGCCGCTTCCTGTACACCCGCGCCGGCAGACCGGGTCCATAGAAGTCGTCCACGGAACCCGTTTGCGCATACCCAAGCCATTGGTAGAGCCGAACTGCCCCGGCGTTTTCGGTATACACATGCAACGAGACAGAAAGCGCGCCCGCCGTTTCGGCCTGGGTCTCCACAGCCTGCATCAACGCCGTGGCCACACCGGCACCGCGACGCTCCGGAGCCACATCCAGCGTCAACACATAGGCGAGGCACTCCGATTTTGTGCGTTCCAGGTGAAGAATGCAGAAGCCCAGCAGCTGTTCTGAACCGTTCTCAACGGCAAGGCGAACGATGGCTCGTGGATCCTCAGCAAACCGCTTCAGCGCCGCCCTGGAGAACCGAAACGGCTCCGCGAAACAGAGCACATCCAGCGCGTACAAGGCGGGCAGATCCCCCTTGCGGTAGCTGCGGAGACTAAGGCTCACAGGGCGTCGAGGCTCACAGCGCGATGGCAGCCGGGC
>CAXTFS010000294.1:0-4497 GCA_964243395.1 uncultured Acidobacteriaceae bacterium
ATTCTGTATCGAGTTCGAAGACATTACCTTCTGCAAAGATCAAGACGGCAACAACAACAACTTTCAAGGGGGCCCTGGTCATGACGTCGTATGTACGGTTGTGAGTTCTGTGGCCGGCCGATTCAAGTACAAGATTCACCAAGGAACCTGCAACAAAGACCCATTGCGTACGCCTCCCGAGCGCTTCGTGCAAAATTGTAGGTTGTGCTGAACGCCACAACGCCACACAACAAAGCCGCCCAATCATCCGGGCGGCCTTATTGTTATCGCGGAAGTTCCAACTCAGCTACTTCCATTCCAGTCGAGTTCTGCTTGACGGAGGCAAGTTGCAGCTCCTTCTCCAGCTTGGTCCGCACGCATTCCAGGTGACTTGTACGTCCGGCTACCCACACGGCGTGCAGGATGTACCGGTCGCCGTACTTGTGGAAGACGATCTTGCCTGTCTGCGCTGGTTTGGTGGTCTCCTCAGGGCGCACCATCGCGAAGGTCGACTCGCGTGCCCCCGATACCTTCAGGATCGCGCCGTTTTCCATGCTGAAGGTATAGGTGCCAGGGGACAGGTGCTGGCTGCCGCTTTGGAACGAGAAGGGGATGTTCACCCTGCCCTGCGCGGCCTGCGCCTGGACGTGCGGTGCGATCGCCGCTGCGCACACGGTGAGGACGGCGATGGAAAGACTGACGCGAACCTTTGCGATTGACTGAGTGTTCATAGCGGCTTCTCCTTTGTGAGAAGGCGTCTCATGAACCGCCTTCACTAAGTAAGGCGCAATCCATAAAGGAAAGGGGCCAAGGATTCCATCGGCAGCTTGCATGCCCACGTACCAGGGGCAGGGTAGGTGCGATACCCTGCAGCTATGCTGTGGTGTCGCGCATCGATCGTGCTTTCCGTCCTCCTGCCCTTGCCCCTCGCTGCTCAGACCAGGAACCCATCGGTCACGCCGGCTAACCGCCCGATCGCGGCCGCGTTGAAGCCGTATACGGGGTGTAAGCTCGCCGGCGGCCCTGATTTACTGCAGAGCGAGCCCTTGCCGCAGGCGCCCATGACGCGTACGGCGCAGACGCTTACCGGGCCCAAGCCCATCCGGCTCGTCGATGGCGTCCTGACCGCCTTTGCCTACTCGGGCCATCCGCCCTTTGCCAACGTGAAGATCGAGCAGATACCGATCGCCACGTACGCGCGCGAGAAAGCGGACGTCATCAGCGAGTTCGACAAGATCAATGCCGCGGGTGAGGACACGCAGCGTAACTACGCGCTGAAGCCCGTCCTGAACGGCTTTGAGATCTTCGGCTTTGATCGCACCGCGCTCGATGGCAAGGTGCTTGGCATCTATCTGCTGTTCGATAATGCACACCACGTTGCTACAACCGCATATTTCCTGAATGCACCGGCAGGGCAGCGCAACTTCAACACCGTGGCGGAGTACACCAGTCTGCGTGAAGGCTTTCTGAACGCCTACACAACCTGCGTCCGTAAGGCGCTGTCAGGGTCACCCGCGCCCCCACCGGCGAAGAAGGCAACAGCCAAAAAGGCGCGTAACCACTAGCGCATTTCCTCATGCACTAATCCGCGGCGATTTCCGTTGCTGCATCCTCATCCGTCTCGATGACCTCCCCGGCGTCCTCCGTGATCTGCCCACGATCCACGCCGTAGCGCGCCGCAAGATCAGGGGCAAAGCGCGCCATGTCATTGCGCAGACGAATCAAGCTCAGGTCCTTTGCTTTGGACTCCAGCATGACGTCTGTCTCAATGTGTTGAATCGAGCGCAGAAACGTGATGGTCTCAAACGGATTGTTGTAGTCCGCATGGCCGGTCCACACGGGCGGCTGCAGCACGGTCTCCAACTTGCCGGTCTTGCGATTGCGCCGCTTCAGCTCGCGCATCTCGGTGCGTGCACAACTGAAGTGCATCTTGGGCCGGACGCCCGCCGGCCATGTGGCGCAGAACTTGCCCAGTGTGTCCACCATCGGCAGATCTTCAGGGTTGAAGCACCAGTGGTGCTGGTAGTCGAAGACACACTTCACGCCCGTGGCCTCATGCACCTTCAACACATCCCCGGCAGAAAAGCGTATGTCATCGTTTTCGAGCACCAGGCGGCGTTGTACGGGCTCGCCCAGACGCTTCCATGTCTCGGCCCACCGACGCCATCCACTCTCGCGATCGCCGTACGCGCCGCCGACGTGGACCACCATCACTGCCTCTGGACCGCACTCCATCAGGTCGAGCATCTCGGCTTGTGAGTCGAGATCCCAGATGCTCTTCAGCGTCAGCTTTTCGCTCTCGCTGTTCAGCACAATGAATTGCGATGGATGAAAGCTGAGCCGCACATCGGCCTCACGCGCCAGCCGCCCAAAGCGCGCCAGATCGCTCGCCGACTCCTTCACCATGTTGTGGAACTGCGGCATGTCGGGGTGCGTGGCATAGGGTGCAAGATCCGAACCCATGCGGTACATGTGGATGCCATGCTTGCGCAGATAGCCAAGCACGTCGCACAGGTAGCCCAGCGACACCCGCAGATGCGGGTTCTGTTGGGAGCGTCGCGTGTCGCCGGACTTCAAGCCACCGCCGCCCATCACCTTTACAGGGAATCCCAACCGCATAGCCTTTGACGAGAAGGTGAGTTGGGGTAAGCCTTCGAGCGCCTCGCATTGCGACATCGGCGTCGTCAGCATGCGCTGTAACTCGACGTCCGCAAGATCTTTCTTCGTTAGCGGCGCAACCTTCTTTGCCTTCTTCTTCGCTTTGCTCTTCCCGGCTTTCTTCACAGGCGCTGACGTTGCCGGTACAGCTACCTTCAACGACTCAACCGCAGCAAGGGACTTCTTTTTACCTGCCATTCCGTGACTCACTTTCGTCGATGACATCAGGTGTCACCACCATCTCTTGTCCAAAACCAATCTCCTGGATCCAGCGATTCCAAACCGCGACCGGCAGGGCTCCACCACTGGCCTGGTTGTGGCCCAGGCCGTAAGAAGTGTCCGCTTCCGGCGGTCGATGACGCGCAAGAAAGTCAATCAGATTGACGCCTGCGGGCGCACGGCCAGAGAAGGTGACCCAGCCCGGCCTATACCCCGTGTTCACGCCGAACACAACGCTTTTCGCGAAGCGTCCGCGCCACTGCTGCGCGATCAGGGGATGTACCTGGCAAGGCGTGTGCATGCGAATGGCGACCAGGTCGGCACCGAGCTCCGCGCGCACGGCCTTGGAGAAGCGCGGCGGCTGCTTGCGCGCGCTGGCCAGGGCTTCGCTTACCTCTGCTTTCGCGAGCAGCAACGCAGCCGTTTCAGCGAAGACGCCGCTCGTGATCTCCTTCGGGTTCGCGGCCTTCATCAGCAGCGCCAACGCCGCATCCGCGCGACCCTCTGCGGTGCGGCGCGGCGCGTTCAACAGGCTGGTCGCGTCGCGCAGCGCACCGCCGCCAAAGCGTGCCTTCGCAGCGGTGAGTTCCGCAAACGAAGCCTTGTCGCCAAGGTCGCTTTGGATGGAGATACCTGCGAGCCACAGCCATTCACCGGCTCTTTCCTCACCGACCAACGCCCGGGCACACCACCAGCACAGCAGGCCTGTGGTCGCGACATCTTTGCCATCACCGTGGGAATCACCTGTGCCGTAGGCCGTGATCAACGTTGAGCCCGCTGGCTGCCCTATCGGTTGATGATGGTCGATCAACAGCAACGGCACGCCCGGCAAAATGTCCCCGTCGCGGCTGCCGAGGTCTGCGACGATCAGCGCGTCGATGCCGACCGTTGCGGCACGTGTGCGCAGGCGCTCCGCGATCTCCTCGCCCCAGGCCGACTCACCTTTGCGGCGACATTCCCCATCAACCGTGGCGTAGCCTGCCGCGCGCAAAGCACGAAGCAGCAGCGAACCCGCGGGTAAGCCATCGCCGTCGAAGTCGCAGACGACGTACACGCGAGAGGCCGTGCCCTTCGGCAGCCCCTCGAGCCAGGCAAGAAAGCGTGCGCCAACCTCCTGCGAAAAATCGATCACGCTGAGCATCACTTCAGATGGATGCACGATGCGTGCGGAAAACAGGTCCCCTGCCTTTATCGGCGTAGGTTCTGCGAAGTCTTACCGCTCTGCCGAGGAGCAGCGGATGCATTTGCATCGCGCAACAATGTGGCAGGGCTCGCCACGGCCAGCCCGCCGCGAGACCTGAGCGCGGCGCATCAGAACAGCGGGAGGAGCTGTCTGTGCCCGAAGCCTTTGCTCTCAAGCTCGCCGATTTACCCGCCAAC
This sequence comes from uncultured Acidobacteriaceae bacterium, assembly GCA_964243395.1. Classification (GTDB taxonomy): domain Bacteria; phylum Acidobacteriota; class Terriglobia; order Terriglobales; family Acidobacteriaceae; genus Granulicella. The sequence goes on from CAXTFS010000294.1 coordinate 4,237, forward strand.
ACTAAGAAAACTGTCACGGTCGATGAAGTGAAGATCCTCGTGGTCCGCACGGACAATCGGCCGGGCGGCGAACCGACGCTGTACGCCGTTGAGGCCGAGTGCCCGCACGCCAAGGCGCCGCTCGAAAAAGGTGCGGTGTGCAACGGCCGGCTGGTCTGTCCGTGGCATGCGGGTACGTTTGCGCTCGAAACCGGCGCCCTGATGGAACCGCCGCCGCTGCGCGATCTCAAGCGGTTCGCCGTGCGCCTGGCAGGCGAGGAC
>CAXTFS010000295.1:0-4474 GCA_964243395.1 uncultured Acidobacteriaceae bacterium
CTGCGAGCTACGCGGAGCGTTACGGCCCTTGGCCGTTAGGCAGAGCTTTCGCACGATCGGATTTGTCAGCACATTCCCTATGGGAGCGCATAGATGGAAGCGGATGCCGCGGAGGCAACGATTCCTGCCGAGGACGAACCGATGTTCCGTATATAGCTGAAAGGGATGTAGACCACGTCGTCCGGTTTCAACAACATGTCAGGACTTTCGCCTTTTTGCACCTTGCTGAAGTTGACGGCCATCTCCGTGAAGCCCCCGTCCGGGGTACGACGCATCAGCCGGGCATGCGACGGGACAGCTGAGGTGTGCGTGCCGCCGGCGAGTGCCACGGCCTGAAGAAGGGTCAACTGCGAGCGGTTGTTCTGCATCACGATGCCGCCAGGGCGACTGACATCCCCGAGCACATACGCGATGCCGGCTCTTGCCACCAGCACGATGTCGCCAGGATAGACCTCTACCTGGTTCTTGAACGCGACGTCGTTGTCGTTAGACATGTCGTACGTCACCGGCCGGTCAGGAGCAGACCGATGCTGCACGGTGACGTGGCGATCGGCGGCCTCTGTGAGGCCGCCTGCCAAGGCGATTGCGTCCAGCACGGAGCGTGCGGTGGTGACCGAATAAGCTCCCGGTGCCTTGACCTGTCCTAGAACAGAAATCGTCTGCGTAGCATACTGATCGACGGTGATGGTGACAGTGGGATGGTTCATGTAGTGCGCCGCGACCAGATCTTTCTGGATTTGATCCGCCGCGGCAGCCGGCGTGAGTCCGCGAACTTTCACGGAGCCAATGCCAAGCACGGGAACATCGCCGGCATCTGTGACCCGGGGATGTTGGTCCATCTCGGGAGTGTCCAGGACTTGGATGTGCAGCTGATCGCCGGGCCCGATCAGCAGTGTCTCCTGAGCTGTACTCCTGAGCGTGAGCGCAACCAAGGCAAAGGAGGCCAGCAAGATCGCAAGTTGTTTCTTCATCGCTTCGTCTCCGCTTATTGGGCCTGGTAGTAGGTTGAGCCGTTGTAGCCGAAGTACTGCTCGTAATCCACCGAGGTCCGCTGCGCAGCGTTCAAGATCACTCCGATGCTGGAGTCAGAATTCGAAGCAAGCATCTGGACCGCTCGCTCCAGCGACGTCATGCGCGTGAAGCCGTACCTCGCCACAACCAGGGTCAGATCGGCGTACCTGGAGAGAATCAGCGCGTCGGACACACTCAGCAGGGGCGGGCTATCCAGGATGACGCAGTCGAACTTGTTCTTCCACTCGACCAACAGCCGCTGCATCAGGTCCGTGCTGAGCAACTCGGCTGGATGGAGGGTAGCCGATCCCGACGGAACAATCTCCATGTTCGGTGATGAACTCGGGCGTTCCACCTCGGAGTCATGACTCCCCTTGGCAAGAACTTCGCTTAGACCGGGGCGGGCGCCGTAGGTGGTGTTTAGCGCGGTGCGTTTGTTGGTCTGCCGCATGTCGGCCTCGACGAACAGGACCTTCTTGCCGGCCTGCGCCATCAATGCCGCGAGATTGCTCCCAATCGTTGTCTTTCCTTCTCCCGGAACGGCGCTAGTGATCAGGATGAGTTTCGGTGGCGCGGAGCTTTGGGCGTCCGAAACCACGACGCCAAGTCGTCGGAGGGCCTCGGTGAAGGCGCTGGTCGGATTTGCTATGACGTAGGGGACTGAAGCAGCCTCTCCGCTGCCGCCTGACAGGCCGGCGGGCGACTGGCTCTTTCTTGAGAATAGCCCCCACCATCCCTTGCCAGTCTCCAGTGTGGGAACCACCCCAAGGAGCGAGGTGCCCAGAGCGAGCTCCAATGGAGCCATCGCATGAATTGTGTGATCGGTCGCTTCCTTGAAGAGGGCTGCACAGATACCTAGGAATGAGCCCACCAATAAGGCCGCAACCAGGATGATCAGCGCGCCCGGCGAGGGCTTAACGGGGATCAGGCCAGGCGAGACTACCTCTATGTTTGAAGAGCGCAGCCCTTCCAGCAGACCCGCCTCCTCCAGCCGCTTGGAGATGTCTTCGAACAGCTGCCGGCTGTTGTCGGCTTCCTGTTTGACAATGGCGTATTCGATCGCGCGATCGTTTAACTTTTGGGCCTGCTGTTTCCGTTCGTCATACACTCCGCGGAGCTGTGACTCGGTCGCCTCAGCCGCCTTGAAGTCATTAGCGGCTCGCGCTCCGATGCGCCGCACCTCCGCAGCAATCATCGATTGCGTACTGGCGAGGTTGGAGCGCTCGTCCGCAAGCTTGGGATAACTTGATCCGAACTTGGACTCATCCTGCGCCAGCTGTGCAGCCGCTGTGGCCTGTTGCCCGCGCAGGTTCTGGATCAGCGACAGGGAGTTCAGATTGGAAGAAGTCGCCCCCATGCTGGAGCCGGCGAGACTGGAGATCAGCTCAGGGTCCCCGGTCTTGACCGTGTCATAGACGGCCTGCTTCAGGATGCGGTTCGACGTGGCCGTGGAAAGAGCAGAGGTCGCCTGCTGTAACTGATCCAGCGTGGCGCTGTATACCTGGTCATGCCCCTGAGAATCTTCCCCCAGGCTGTAGATGCCCGTGTCCCGATGGAGCGCCACAACGCGGGCCTGCTGCTTTTCGGCTTGCGCCTTCAGGTCGGCCACTTGGCGGCTCAGCATCTCGGAAGTCTGGTTGGTGGCGGCGTTGCGCATGGAAAAACCGTAATCCACCAGCGAACGCGTTAGGTCATTGACCACAGCTGCCGCCAACCGGGGATCCGTGCTCCTGTAGGTCAATTCAATCAACCGCGTCCCCGGAATGGGCTTGACTTTGAGCCGAGCGCCAAACTCCAGCACCGCTCGCGCGCTGCGCGCGGGTGCCTGGCTCAGGGGCACGGAAGCCGATTCCATGGGCCGCTGCGGCAGCAGCAAGCTCACTATGTTGCTGGGAGAATACCAGCGTGCCTGGAAGTCTCCGCTTTGCTCAACGTGCAGATCGTCCACGACGCGCAGGGCCAAGGCGCTGGACTGCAGAATCTCCACCTGGGTCTGCAAATCGAGACTGGCGTTCAGGGAGTCGCCAAGCTCCCCGGAGTGCCCCATCATGTTCCCAAGATCCAGCAGATCGGTGCTGCTGTTTTGCACTTCAATGTCGGCCGTCGACGCATACTTCGCCGGCACAATAGCGATATACAGAATGCTGACTGCCAGCAGGGCCACGACAGAGGCGAGGATCAGCCCACGGCGCCGGCGAAGAATGGCGAGCACCATGGCTAACGTGAGGTCCGGCGTGGATCGCACAGGTTCCGAAAGGGTGACTTGCGGCGTGTGTCTTGAAATGACTATCGTCTCCCTGCTCAGCGCACCCTGATGGCTGAGCCACCCTGTTACGATCCTAAAACTCTGTACAGCGCATCGCCTGTACAGCGCATCGCCTGTACAGCGCATCGCGCGCCCAGCGCAACACCGCCGTGAAAACCTGGCAGATTGCCCGATCAGCCCCGCAAGCAAACCACCAGCAGGTTTTCGGACTGCAACTGACCAAGAGTTTACCAGACCGCTAGCCGATGTCTTCGTTACCTAAGTGTTTCGGTAGTGGTCACTTTCGATCCACAGGCCGGGGTGAGCCGCTCAAGCCGTTTGTGCTGACACTGGTAGACGCGAGATGCCTCTCAAGGGAACGATCTACGTACCACTGCAAAGAGGATTGAGGGCGTGTGGAGCAGTTTACTTAGTTAGACGGCGGTTCGGATTGCGATTCCCCTCTTGGTTGCTTTAGGGTGGGTCGCGGTGAGTTATTCCTACGGCCGGAGTACAACGTTGCTCAATGGGCGTTCTCGGTTGCTGCCACAGTCTTGGTGGCAAGGATGGCGTGGTGGATCGCCGTAGAACACGCCCTTAGTCAATACAGCAACCGCCAGGCTAGCTTATTCGTTTTCTTTGTATTCGGGAGTGTCGCCGCTTTTTGGGTAGCGGGATTGAGGTGGGTCGAAGGCCTGCTGCCACACCTTGCTGTAATGCAGCAACGCTATCTATCAGTTGCTGGGTGCCCCGCAGCGCGGTCGAGATCATTGCTCATTTTGACGACATACCGGCGCGGGATTTAATCTGAAGAATCTCTTCGAGCACGATTTCACTGAGCGGATGCATGGGGTGAAGTCGGGGATTAGTCCGACGCTTACCCCGCCGAAGGACAGCGACGCTCGCACTACCAAGATCTTTCTGCTACTGGACATTCGAGACAGATTCAAGTTCTAAATATCTTGGATACTTCGTCCTGAGTTCTACTAGGACTGCAGAACTAGTTGCTTCCTTCCTTCACTGGTATCAAGTACAGCACCCGCGCCGAACGCAGGCCGGCTTCGGGTAGGAGATGCGTTCGGCTACGAATCGCGCAATGCGGTTTTCACAAAACAGATCTATGTTGACTGCGAGACCCCCCCTTAGAGCCAAGTCAACTCGTAGAACTACAGAGCGTTAATGCGTCGCAAGATCTACATCTTCAGTTCGCCCTTACGA
>CAXTFS010000296.1:0-4456 GCA_964243395.1 uncultured Acidobacteriaceae bacterium
CGATCGTTGAAGAGCGGTATGCCGTGGCCGGCGCGGACCGCAAATTCGAGAGCCGCATGGAGATCTTTCGGGTCACGCGGCCGATCACCAGCATGACGGCAGGTGGGACGCTGCGTGTGGTTGATGCCGAGCCCTTTCTGCTCGTGTGGAGCACCGACGAGTGGCAGACGACCAACCACACGGAATCGCGCCAGGTAGGGCCTCCGGGAGCCTACGTGGATGTGGCTGCCGGCGAGGGTGTCAGCGATGTGCAGTTCACGATCCATTGGTCGGCAACGGACCGCTGGCTTGGACGGAATTGCACGGTGACGGTCCACCCCAATACACCGACCCAGATGCCGGCCGCGGTGAAGCCGCAATCCTGAGCCGCTGAAGTTCTGCGAGGTGCCTGCAGGCCGCGGGTGCGAAGCGGGCCTGCGCTGGGCAAAGCTGTTGCCGGGTGTGTACCTTTGCGAGTGCAGCGGCGGTGATCACCAGCGACGCGGGCGGCGTTGCGCCTGTGGTGAACGTGCGCGGAGGTACGAAGGGTGAGCAATTACGGCATGAAATCGCGACTCGCCACCATGATGTTTCTTGAGTACTTCATCTGGGGCGCGTGGTACGTCACGCTGGGCACGTGGCTCACGCGTGGACTGCACTTTTCGGGGCAGCAGATTGGACTGGCGGCGGGGTCGACCGCGGTGGGCGCGATGGTGGCGCCGTTCTTTGTGGGGCTGCTGGCAGACCGCTGGTTTGACACCAAGATGGTGCTGGCCGCGCTGCATGGCCTGGGTGCCGTGTTGCTCGCCGTAGCCGCGCGCCAGGGTACGTTTGCAGGCCTCTACGCGCTGCTGCTGCTGTATTGCCTGGCGTTTATGCCGACTTTGGCGCTGACGAACTCGTTGGCGTTCCGGCAGATGCGTGACCCGCAACAGGAGTTTGGGCCCATCCGCGTCCTGGGCACAGCGGGCTGGATTGTGGCGGGCCTGCTGGTGGGCTCGCTGGGCCTGGAAAGCACGGCGAGGCCGATGGAATTTGCGGCGATCGCCTCAGCCGTGATGGCGTTGTACTGCCTGACCCTGCCGGCGACGCCGCCTCTGGCGCGCGAGGCCGAAGCAGGGACGCGTGCCGGCATCGGCAGCCTGTTCCCCCGGGAGGCGCTGGGCATTCTCAGCGAGCGGCCCGTCGCCATCTTTGCGCTTGCCTCCTTTCTTATCTGCATTCCGCTGCAGTTCTACTACGCGTTTACGAACCTTTTTCTGAACGAAACCGGCGTGCATAATGCTGCAGGCAAGATGACCGGCGGGCAGTTTTCAGAGCTGGGCTGCATGCTGCTGATCCCGTGGTTTTTTCGCCGGCTTGGCGTGAAAGGCATGCTGATGACGGGCATGTCGGCGTGGGTCGCGCGCTATGTCCTGTTTGCCTATGGCGGCGTGGGCGACCGGGTATGGATGTTGTGGCTGGGCATCCTGCTGCACGGCATCTGCTATGACTTCTTCTTCGTCACCGGCCAGATTTATATCGATCGCAAGGCGCCGGTTGCCCTGCGCGCGGCAGCGCAGGGCTTGATCACCTTCATCACGTATGGGGTCGGCATGTTTGTTGGGTCGTGGATCTCCGGCGCGGTGGTGGAGCATTTCACGATTTCCACCGGGGCCGTCGCAAGCGCGCATGCGTGGCGGCCGATCTGGCTGATTGCCGGTTTCGCGTCGGCGGCGGCGCTGGTGTTCTTCCTGCTGACGTTTCACGATCGTGAACGAAGCCCTGCGGTGGTCGAGGTTGGCAGCGGTTTTCCGGTCGAGGTACCTCTCTAACGCAACGCAGCAGGGGAGAAGCCCGGCTGCGAAAGAAGGAACTGCATGGAAATTGGCCTGTTTACCCCGGTCTTCAACGATCTGAGCTTCGAGGCTATGCTTGTCGAACTGAAGCGCTACCCGGCGATCCGTGCGCTCGAGATCGGCACGGGCGGCTGGCCGGGAGACAAGCACCTGAAGCTCGAGGACCTGTTGAGCAGCGGAGACAAGCGGCGCGAGTTCCTGAGCCGCCTGGCGGATGCGGGCTTGAGCCTCAGCGCGCTGTCCTGTCACAACAACCCGCTTCACCCGAAGGAGGACATTGCCCGGAGGGACGATGCGGTGTTTCGCCGCACCCTGCAGCTTGCCGAGCAGCTCGGGGTGCGAACGGTGGTGACCTTTTCGGGGTGTCCTGGCGGTGCCCCGGAGGATGTCACGCCGAACTGGATTACCGCAGCGTGGCCGCCGGAGTACGCCGAGGCGCTCGCGTGGCAGTGGGCCGAGCGCGTGCTGCCGTACTGGCGTGCGGCGAACAGGCTGGCCGCCGACGTGGGCGTGCGCGTCGCGATTGAGGCGCATCCGGGCTTCTGCGTCTACAACCCCGAGACGATGCTGCGGCTGCGTGCCGAGGCCGGTGAGTGGATCGGCATCAACCTGGACCCAAGTCATCTTTGGTGGCAGGGCATCGACATCCCGGCGGCGATCGGCGTGCTGGGCGAGGCGATCTTTCATGTGCACGCGAAGGATGTCGCGATGCACCCGGGCAACAAAGCGCGGAACGGCGTGCTGGACACCAAGAGCTATGCGGACATGGCGCAGCGGTCATGGCTGTTCCGCAGTGTGGGCTGGGGCCACGATGAACTGGAGTGGAAGGGGATCGTGTCGGCGCTACGCCTCGCAGGCTACGATGGCGTGCTGTCGATCGAGCACGAGGATGCGCTGCTTTCGGTGCACGAAGGGCTGTCCTCCGCGGTCGCCCTGCTATCCCGCGTGGTGCTTCGGGAGCCGCCGGTTCAACCCTGGTGGCTATAGGGGAGCGTGCGCTGCGTGCAGGCGTTGGTGTAGTGTGGGCTGCGTTGTCCATGCGGCCCAAGTGGCAGGCGAGTCGTATGAGTGAGAGAGGAAAGGGTTTCCTGATGAGAGAGCCAATGAGCGAGAGCACGCGCAGGCAGTTTCTGTATTCCATGGCCGCCGTCGGCGGTGCGTTTGCGTTGGGTGGGCGCCGTGCGCTGGCATCCCCGCTTGGATTGCCGCTGGGCTTGCAGCTCTACTCCGTGCGCGAGATGCTGGCCAAGGACTACGACGGCACGCTGAAGCAGGTGGCCTCGCTGGGCTACCGCGAGGTGGAGGCTGCGGGCTTTTACAACCGGTCGGCGGCTCAGGTGAAGGCCTCGATGGAGACCGCGGGTCTCTCCTGCGTGAGCGCGCACTATAGCGCGGGCGACCTGGCTAAGACCATCGATGAAGCCATCGCGTTCGGCCATGCACTCGGGTTGCGCTACATCATCTGCTCGTTTCCAGCGATCCGGGACACGTCCAGGCTGCAGGACAAGACCTTCCGCGGGCAGGTGCAGGGCTTCACGATGGATGACTATCGCTGGAACGCGGAGCAGTTCAACCTGTGGGGGCGCAAGGTGAAGGCTGCCGGCATGCAGTTCGGCTACCACAATCACACGATGGAGTTCGCGGCCAAGGACGGTGTGATCCCGTTCGACGAGATGATCCGGCTCACCGATCCGGAGCTGGTCACCTTTGAGATGGACTGCGGCTGGGTGACGGTCGGGGGCGGCGACCCGGTGCATTACCTGCAGCAGTACCCGACCCGCATCTCCATGCTGCACATCAAGGATTTCAAAGCGACGTCGAAGCCAGCCACGGTGCTCGATCCACCGCCGGCAGCCGAACTGGGACAGGGCACGGTGGATTTCAAGCGGATCTTCCAGGCGGCCAAGGGCGGCCACATCCGCCACGCCTTCGTGGAGCAGGAATCGTTTGACATGCCCCCGTACGAGGCGCTGCGTGTGGATGCGGAGTACATGAAGGCGCTGAACGTCTGAGGTCGACCGGGGGCGCCGGGAGGTTGCAGGCTGGACGGAGCGGCGGACGCCGGCCCGTGTAGGCGCCGGGCTTAGCTCGAGCCCGGCCTAACGCCGGAGGTGTGCCTGTTTTGCCCTTCCCGTGCGAAACTAGTAGAGATGATCTCTGTCTCCAATGTGACCATGCGCTATGGCGCGAAGCTGTTGTTTGAGGATGTGTCCGTCACGTTTACGGACGGCCGGCGCTACGGCCTGACGGGCCCAAACGGTGCGGGCAAGTCCACGTTTATGAAGGTGCTAACCGGCGAGATCGACGCCCAGAAGGGCACGGTCGTGCGGCCGCGGAAGTTCGGCGTGCTGAAGCAGGACCAGTACGAGTTCGACGCCTATCGCGTGATCGACACGGTCATCATGGGCAACAAGGGTTTGTGGGCGGCGCTTGAAGAGCGCGAGGTGATCTACAACAAGCCCGAGATGACGGATGAAGACGGTTCGCGACTGGGAGAACTGGAAGGGGTCGTCGGCGACGAGGATGGCTATGAGGCCGAGGCGAATGCCGCCGTCCTGCTGCAGGGGCTGGATATTCCCGATGAGCTTCATGAGCGCAAGATGAGCGAGTTGCAGGGCGGCCAAAAAGTTCGTGTACTG
>CAXTFS010000297.1:0-4438 GCA_964243395.1 uncultured Acidobacteriaceae bacterium
GCGGCAGCCATATAGGTTGTCGAACTTCGACTTGCTTACCGAATCATTGACGTTGATCGCAGGCACCAGCAGCTTGCCCTGCTCCAGCATCTTGTAGAGCCGGTGGACGCCCGTAGTGGTCTCTTCGGAGACGCCGCGCCAGTCCTTGGCCACGCGCGTCCAGCGGGTGGGGTCCTCGTCATGTATGCGCTTCAGCAGCGCCTTGATGACAGCTTCCTCCTGCGAGTCCGCGTTGGCATCGACCCACTCGCGCTCACCTTTTTCGAGCTCCACGCCCTTGTGGATCAGCAGGGTCACATCGCCGCCGTCGTCCACGACGAGCTGCGGCCCGAGACCGCCGTCATGCTTCAGCGCCTGGTCCGTGCACCACCAGTACTCGTCCAGCGTCTCGCCCTTCCACGCGAACACCGGCACGCCGGCTGCCGCGATGGCCGCCGCTGCATGGTCCTGGGTGGAAAAGATGTTGCAGCTCGCCCAGCGCACATTGGCGCCCAGGTCGACCAGCGTTTCGATCAGCACAGCGGTCTGAATCGTCATGTGCAACGAGCCCGTGATGCGCACGCCCTGCAGCGGCTTGCTCGGCGCGTACTTCCGCCGGATGCTCATCAGGCCGGGCATCTCCTGCTCGGCGATGGTGATCTCCTTGCGACCCCATTCCGCGAGCGAAATGTCTGCGACCTTGTACTCCGTTGCCACCTGCTCCAAAACTGCTGTTGCCATGTTTTCTCCTTTGAATCTCCTGTATGAGCCTACCAAACAGGTGCCGAAACAACCGCATAAATCGACGAAATCAATGGTCACTTACCAATGACTTGACCGCGCAAACGGCTGGGCCTGTTTGCATGGATTCGCTGAACGGACTGGGCCTCAGAGGCACAGCACGATGGGCTATGACAGGAGCGTCAGTTGCTGCCACAAGTGTGCGACCTTGGTCCGCAGGGTCGGCAGATCGCCATTGTTCTCCACCTGCAGGCAGTTCCTGGTCAGTTCGGCGGGGATCCGCTGCGCCGCGAGGCGGGCCCGCGCATCCACCTCCAAAGCCGCGTGCTTCCCGGCGGACAGTGTCTCGCCACCGCTGACCCGCTGCACGAAGCGCGCCACTTTCAGGTCCTCCGGCGCCGTGACCAGCACAATGGCGTCGAAGCGCTGCCGCCAGGGCGCGTCACCCCCCGCATACTTCGTCGTGAAAAGCAGTGCGGACTCGATCACGACGATGGCGTCTGGCTGCTCGCGCGCCATCTCCGCGAGCCGGTGCTCCTGCGCGGCGAGGACCGCCGGGTGCACGATCGCGTTCAGTTCATCGACGCGTGGGTTCCGGGGATCGAAGGCCAGCCGGGCCAGCTCGCGTCGATCCAACCGGCCGTCGGGCAGCACGACTCCCGGCCCAAGCTGCTCCACGATCGCCGCGTACACAGCGTTCCCGGGCTCCATCATCGCGCGTCCCATCTCGTCCGAACTCAGCAGCAGCGCACCATGCTCCCCCAACAGGCGCGCGACGGTCGATTTGCCACTGCCCAGCTCGCCGGTCAGACCTACGCGCAGCATCCGCTTTCCCAACGCCTACAGACCACGCCGAAAGCGCGCAGCCTTCACGGTATTCGCCATGAGCATGGCAATGGTCAGCGCGCCCACACCGCCCGGAACCGGCGTATAGGCTCCAGAAAGTGCAAACGCGGCGGGGTCGACATCGCCGATCACGGTTGAGCCGCGTTTGCGAAAGCCTTCGATACGGCTCGCGTACTCGGGCGTGTCGGGCGGAAAGAAGCGCTCCACCTCGGCTTCACCGGTCAGGCGATTGATCCCCACATCGACGATTGTGGCGCCGGGCTGGACCATGTCAGGCCGCACAAACCCGGGCTGACCGATGGCCACAATCAGCAGCTCCGCCTGCCGCGTGTGCCAGGGCAGATCACGCGTCAAGGAGTGGCATACGGTGACCGTTGCCTGCTCATTCATCAGCAGCAGGCTCATGGGTTTACCCACAATGTTGGACTTGCCGATCACGACCGCGCGCGTGCCGGCCAGCTTGATGTCATTGCGCTTCAGCACCTCCAGGATGCCGGCCGGGGTGCATGGGGCAAGCACCTCGCTCAGCGGCGCACCATGCAGCAGACGGCCGCCGTTCAGGGGATGAAAGCCGTCCACATCCTTGCGCGGGTCCACAGCTTCCAGCAGGCGATTGGTGTTCACGTGGGCGGGTAGGGGAAGCTGAATCAGAATGCCATCGATCTCGTCACGAGCGTTCAACTGCGTGACCAGCGCGAGTAACTCGTCCGTGGTGACACTCGCCGACGGCGTGTGCAGTTCGGAGTAAATGCCGAGCTCACCGCAGGTGCGCACCTTGCTGCGCACGTAGATCTGCGACGCCGGGTTTTCGCCAACCAGCACCACGGCAAGCCCTGGACGATGACCCTGTGCCACCATCATCGCAACCCTGGCTTCGACCTCTGCCTTGATTGCCGCTGCGGCGGCCAGGCCATCGAGTACGCGCGGCGCCGTTGTCGCTTCCACCATGGCTACCAGCATAGCGTGGCGACAAACCGCTGCATGGGCAATCCTTCAGCGGCTCCGATGCGTTCTACCTTTAGCCGAAGCAGCAGTACGGCTCTGATTACCTTCGTGCGAAAAACACGCAAGATACCTCCCATTTGCAGGAAACTGCAGACGCGGCAATGTTCTCTAAGCAAGCAATCGTCAACGTACGTTGTTTGCGAAAAGGAGCCTAAGTGAGCGACGGACAAGACAAGATTTTCGTAGAACGGTTCACGCCCACTGACCTTCTCGGGCTTCGCAGTGAGCTTTTGCGCTCAGGTGTGGACTCGTTTCAGGCAGCCGAGATTGTATGCAGTTTTCTCAGCGGCCGCGGTTATGGCATCTCCTCCCACGAAGCGCGCCACGTGGCCTCACGCATCGAGGTTCCGGGCGCAACCGCCGAGCATATTCAGGCGGAGTTGGACCGCGTTGCGCGAGTAATGTAGGCGTACCCGCACGCACCCTGCATGAGTTTGATTTAGAAGTGGAAGCGGTATCGAACCTCGCCGTAGATCTGGCGTGGATCGTTCTCGTGGAACCCACCAAAGGTCAGGCTGTTATCCAATAAGACCCGGCGGTTGGCCACGTTCGTCGTGTTGACGGCAAGCGTCAGGTTCTCACCAAGAGCTCTGCTGAATTGCAGATCAAACGTTGTGTGCGGCGGCAGGTACTCACCATCGTACGGCGTCGGTGGGCCGGGATATCCGTTGGAAAAGCCCGAGCCGTAGTAGATGTTGGTAGAGGCATCGATGCTGCCCGGCAGACGCAGCGTGCCGCCGACGTTCAGCGTGTTCCGCTGATCGTGATCCAGCGGTGTGTAGCCCGGCTCCACATCGCACTGTGGTGAACTCACCGGCACGCAGATCAGGCCACCTGTAATCGCGCCACGAGCTTTAGCGATCTGGTTGGAGTAGGCCAGGTGCACGCCGCCGCGATGCCACGACGTTGGCGAGCGTACGGTCAGCTCCCAGCCCTGAATCAGCGCCCCTGCGATCGTGACGGGGATGTAAATGCTCGACTCGCCCAGGTTTGTGTGATCGAGGAGATTGCTGGCCTCAGTCTGAAACGTGTCCGCATCGACCAACCAGCCTTTGAGCGGTATCTGCACGCCAAACTGATGCTCCTCGTCGCGCTCCCCGTGCAGCGGTGCAAAGCTCGTATCGCTGCTTTGCGCATAGCCGAGCACCGGGCCCGCCACGGTCACCAGCGGCGGCGGCTGATAGAAGTGCCCATAGAACGCGCGAAACACCCAGCCCAGTCTGGGCACCTGCAGTGCCACGCCAAATCGTGGACTGGTTGCTGTCTCAGAAACGTCACTACTCACGAAGTAGCTTTGGCGCAGGCCGGCGATCAACGTAAGAAGCGACGTCGGTTTGTAGATATCGGAGACATACTCCTCGACTAGGCCGCCGGCCGCGCCCTCGAACTGCCGGAAGTTCTGGAAGCTGGCGTCGTTCGAGGTCACACCGAACAGATCACTGTCATGCTGGCCCCACGCGTACAGGCCGGCCTCCAGATGATTGCGCGCAAGATCGCCACTGCCGCTCGCCTGCACGCCGGCGTAGTGCGACGCGCGGTCCGACGTTGTGGCTGTCGGTGTGTCGCCGGGCCTCGGTTCGTAGTTTGCGCTGTTGTAGTGGTAGAACGGCGAAAGGGTCAGCAGGGCGCTCGGAGTGAAGCTGTGTGTCCAGGTAAAGGCAACGATGCCATCGGTCTCGTGCTGCGCATCACGTAAGCCGCTCGAGTCATACAGTTGGTTCTCGTAATCGCTCGGGTTCGGATCGTAGGGGATCTGAAAGAAGTCAGAGCGCAGCTGCGTCAGCAACCGGAACTGATCGTGCGCATCCTTGTTGAGCAGAAACGAACCAAAACCGCCATAACCATTCGCTGCATCATGCACCGCGCG
>CAXTFS010000298.1:0-4427 GCA_964243395.1 uncultured Acidobacteriaceae bacterium
GAACCAGATGGACAGCGCGGCGAACAGCAGGCCGAACAGGCTGTCGTTCACGAACGGGTAGCTCAGCACCTGCCAGACCAGCTTGTACACCATGGCCGGCTGCAGGGCGAACAACCCGTGCAGAACGCCCGCCAGCTCACGCGTCGCCAGCTCACTCACCAGCAGCAGGAAATAAAACACGATGGCTGCAAGCAGGATGCGCCGTGTGGCGCCACGAAAGGGCGGCAGCGCTACGTTGATCGGTCCATCGGAACGAAATGCCACGACAGCTCTCCCTTACCGGCCTGGCAGCGGCGGCACAGGCAGGGACCGATGCCCGTTCGCCGCCACGGCACGCACGCCAAACAGCACATTGTCCTTGCTCACATCCAGCTTCAGGTGGGTTGCGGCGCCGGCACTCTGCGCATGCGTCCACGCCATGTCTGTTGTATCGCGCCAGACGACCTCGTAGGTGGTTCCGGGCGGTGCAAACGCACTCGGCTCCCAGGTCAGCTCTGAGTTGTTGTCGAGCGCCTTCGTCAGCACGCGCACGTTTCCCGGCTCGCTCGGCGCATCCGCCAGCGACGCCAGCACGACCGCATTCAGGCGCGCTACATTCGCCACATATGTCGGGTCGACAAACTTCAGGTAGTCGCCATACTCCACACCGTTTTCGGTGCGCAGCGTCTGGTGCTGATGATCGAAGTTCTCGCGCCACTCCGTGAAGCGCACGGCCGCAAACCCTTCCCCGTTGAAGCTGGTGTGATCGCCGCCGCGCAGGTAGCGGTCCCGCCGCAACACCAGCACGGGATGAAACGCGGGCGTCGTGCCGATCACCATGGGGTGTACCGCGCCGCGCGCGGGTGGGCGATACATGCCGCGCACAAAGTAGGTCGGCGCCAGCTCTGCCACCGTGCGCGCCAGCTCGCGCGAGGGCGAATCGTTCTCCGCACCCAGCCCAAGCGTCTGCTTTTGTACATCGGGCGTCGCACTGGCCGGCACACTCTCTGAGAACACACGCACTGCATGCTTGTCCTGCGCCGGATCGGCTGAGCCCGCTGCGGCCGGCGTCGTGTCGCCGCCCACGATGTCGTTGTTCAGCACGGCCTCCAGCGGCCAGCCTTCGCTTTTGGCCAGCTGAGCGAGGTGATGCGATCCGTTCAGCCCCTGCTCCTCGCCCGCCACCGCGACAAACACCGCCGTGCCCGTAAGCTTCAGCTTGCTCAGCGCACGCGCACAGGCCAGCGACACGGCGACGCCGCTGGCATCGTCGTTCGCACCCGGCGCGGTCAGTCTGGGATCCATGACGTCCGTTGCGCGCGAGTCATAGTGGCCCGTTACGAGCACCCATGGCGCCGCCTTGTTGTCACTCGTGCCGTGCAGAATCGCGTAGACATTCACCAGCCTGGTCGGCCTGGGGATGCGCGAGCTGGTGCCACTGCCGCCGGGCTCGGTGAAGTCGTCGCGCTTCACCTCAAGGCAGCCGCCGCATCCCGCGGAGATGCGCTTGAACTCGCTTTCGATCCAGTCCGCTGCGGGAAGAATCCCCTGCCCCGCGGGTAGATCCGTGCTCATGCTGGAAAGCGTATTGCGCGTGCCGAAGCTGACCAGCTTCGCGATATTCGCGCGGATCTCCTCCGGTGAGATCGCCGAAAGCGCACCGACGATCGAGGCGTCGGCATCGGCCGTCGCGAGTCCCACCGCACCCGTGGGTCCGTTCTGCGCAACGCCTGACCCCGACACAGCGCCAGCGAGAAGAACCATGCAGGCCATCCAGCTTTTCTTCATCCACACACTCTTTCCCGAGACGTGAAACCGCGTCGCGCCTTCCTGCGTCCCATGTTGACGGACGAGGGCTGCCCCGCTAGAACTAGGGGAGCCTATCGAAGCCGCTGGCATCATGGTACGCGTGGCGGTGCCGACTATTTACAAAGGAGAGCATCATGGCTGTCGTATGCCCCGAGTGTGACAACCCGCTCGATATCGACGTCGACGACGTTGAAGAAGGCGAAATTATTCAGTGTGACGAGTGTGGTACCGACATCGAGATCGTCTCAAGCGATCCGTTGGAGCTTGCTCCGGTTGATCAGGCCGGCTATGACGATGCAGACGAAGAGGCCCCGGGCGCGGATGCGGACGAGGACGAATAACGTGCACACGGTGGCGAACTCCGGTCGGACATTCCGCCTAGTCGCCGCCTTGTGGACGGCCGGGGTCGCGGCCCTCTGCTGTACCCCCCAGCCGCTCCTCGCCGCGACCAAGAAGAAAACGCAACCGCCCATCGCCAGGGTGCATGTTGCCGAAGGACAGGTGATCAACCACGAGAAGACGCCCATCGACGGCGCCGTGGTCTACCTGGAGAACCCCAAGACGCTCGACGTAAAGAGTTACCTGACGGATAAAAACGGTCACTTCCACTTCAGCCAGATCACCCCACAGACCGACTACGAGGTGTGGGCGGAACAGAACGGCGAGCAAAGCAAACACAAGTTCATCAGCCAGTTCTCCAGCCACACGCATTTCATCTTCACATTGAAGCTGGACGCAAAAGGCAAAAAGAAACTCGGCTTCCTGTAAGTGCCGGCGAAGCCACGAAAACACCGCCGCTTCGCATCCATCGAAGCATGATTTCGACTCAACCTGCCTCGGATCAGCCCTCTGGTCCGCACACTTCGCCAGCCGCGCCTACAAGGGACCCCACTGCCGGTCCTGCGATCGGCAGAAGGCGGTTTCTGCAGGGCGCGAGCGGTGTTCTCGCGGCGGCTGGACTCGGCCCGCTCGCCGTGGCGCAGGGCTCCGCTGGTCAACCCAATGCGCAAAACCAGGTAGACCTTTCCCCGATCCACAACGTGGGAACAGAAGGGCCGGAGAAGACCCCCGGTCCCTATGAGGCCTGGGATGAGCGGGTTGGCTTTGCGATCGTCGGTCTTGGTCGACTGTCCATTGACGAGATCCTGCCCGCCTTTGGACGCTCCAGGCTGTGCAAACCTGTCGCGCTGGTCAGTGGCGATCAGAGCAAGGCCACCCGGATCGCCGCGCAGTACGGCATCAAGCCGGCGTCGCTCTACAGCTATGAAAACTACGATCAGCTGGCGGGGAACCCTGAGGTGAAAGTCATCTACATCGTGCTGCCCAACAGCATGCATGCGGAGTTCGTGCTGCGCGGTGCCAAGGCGGGCAAGCACATCCTGTGCGAGAAGCCCATGGCCACCAATGTAGCCGACTGTGAGCGCATGATTGCCGCCTGCAAGGCAGCGAACGTCAAGCTGATGATCGCGTACCGCCAGCAGTACGAGCCCAACAACCGCGCCATCGTGAAGATGGTGAAGGAGGGCAAGCTGGGCACCCTGCGCAGCTATGTCGCGACCAACACGCAGAACGAGGGCGACCCCACGCAGTGGCGGCTGAAGCGCTCACTGGCCGGGGGCGGTTGCCTGCCCGACGTCGGCATCTATTGCCTGAACGCCGTGCGCTTTCTTACCGGCGAGGAACCCTCCGAGGTCTTCGGCTATACCGTGCAGCCCTCCGGTGACCCTCGCTTCAAGGAGGTCGAAGCGACCTGCAGCTTTAACCTGCGCTTTCCCTCCGGCCTGGTGGCCAACTGCTCCACAGGGTACGCCGGCCACCACTCCCAGATGCTGCGGCTCGAGGGCTCCGACGCCTGGGCCGAGCTTGCGCCCGCCTTTGGCTATCACGGCATCAAGCTGCGCACCTCGCGCTTCCTCGACGGCCACGAGACCGTGATGGAGCCCTCCATCGAGGACAAGGACCAGTTCGCGCTCGAGATGGATCACATGGCGGAATGCGTGCTGAAGAACCAACAACCACATACGCCCGGCGAAGAGGGTCTGCAGGACCAGCGCCTTACCGATGCCATCTACGAGTCCGCCCGCACTGGCCGCGTCGTCAAGGTCCGTCCACCCGCCGGCCCCACCCGCGGCCCGGAGCCAAGCGAAGCCTGACACCACGACACCCGGGCGTCCGCGTAAACGGTATGCGGTCCCGGCTCCGTCCCGGCAGAGACTGCCCGAGCTTTGTTTGGATCGGCAACCTCGTTGAAAGAGGCGGCCGCCCATTTGCGACCGCCCGGCCCTTGTGAACACAAGCGAAGATCACCGCCTGCATAGTGACCCTAGTTGACCGCCGTCGCACAACAACAACTTGCCCCTGCTTGAACGTCGGTGTGGTCATCGCAGCAGGCCGGAGCGCAGCAAGCAGTCTCGGCAGCTTCGGCTTGTTCGGGCAGGTTGTCCTTGAGGACTACAAACACCTCCCATTCGTTGCCGTCCGGATCCTTGACCCAGGTCTTGTCCTGAGTCGCATAGCAGCAGTTCGTTTGCATCTCGTCGCGGGTTACCAGGCCACGTTCGTGCCACTGCTGCCGTACCGCCAACACGTCTTCCGTCGAGGAGACCTGGAAACCCAGATGGGACAGGGCACCGGCCTCT
>CAXTFS010000299.1:0-4409 GCA_964243395.1 uncultured Acidobacteriaceae bacterium
ACGCGACATCGTGCGCACGGGCGCCGATCGTGTGCTGACCTCTGGCGGCGAGCGATCCGCGATGCTCGGGCGGCACCGTATCTATGATCTCGTGCGGATCGCCGATGGCAGGATTCGCGTGATGGTCGGCGGTGGTGTGCGTGCGGAAAACGTGGCCGAAATCGCTGCGGTCAGTCAGGCTACGGAATTTCACGCAGCGCTGCGGCATACGATCGCAAGCCCAATCCGCAACGGGATGCGCAAGGTGTACCTGGGCGACCCGGGTGTGGATGATTACGCCCGGACGGTGGTGCGCGTTGAGGATGTCGAGGCGCTGCGAGAGGCCATTGAGGCCTTCGCCGCTAGAAGCGAGGAAGCTCTGTCCGCCGCTGCCACCGCCACGCCAGAGTAGCTTCTACGTTCGACGCTTGCTCTTCAACTCCGAAAATGCTCGCTAGAATGAGGACTATGAGCACGCCGTTGTCCGTTGAGCCGAGCCGGTCTTCCAAGACCGAGAAGCGTGCAAAAGAGATCCTCCGAATCCTGCTCGGCCACGGCAAGACTTCGGTCGAGGAGCTGACGGAGCTGTTTGCCACGTCACCGGCCAGTGTGCGGCGCGACCTGGTGCGCTTGGAGAAGCAGGGACTGGTGCATCGAACGCACGGCGGCGCGATGTTGGCGGGGCAGATCTACGAGCCATTCCGCTTTGACGCATCGTTCCATGTGCGCGAGGAACGGTTTGCCCGCGAGAAGCGGCGGATCGCCGTGGCGGCCGCCCAACTGGTGCAGGACAACGAGACGATCGGCTTCACTGCAGGAACGACGACGACGCAGGTGGCGCGTGGTCTGCGGCTGCGTGCAGGGCTGCACATCATCACCAACGCTGTGAACATCGGCATGGAGTTGAGTTCCAGCAATGGTTTGGACACGACGTTGACCGGGGGGTGCATGCGCTGGCCTGGTGCCTTTTCGCTGATTGGTCCCACGGCGATCGAATCCTTGAACGTGGTGGTGATGGACCGAGTCTTTATCGGCGTTTGCGGCATCGATGCGCAGCACGGGGCAACGACGATCGAAGCCGATGAGGCGGCTGTTTTCCGGGCCATGAGCCGCCGCGCGAAGCAGGTCGTCGTGGTCGCCGATTCAAGCAAGGTCGGCATGATCAGCCCCGCTGTCATTTGTGCTGTCAGCGACATCGATGTCCTGATCACCGATGACGGGATCGCCGGGACCGCAGTGGACGCGTTCCGCAAGGCGGATGTCGAGGTTGTGATCGCTTAAAGCTGAATCATAGGCTCATAGGATTACAGGCTCATAGGATTACAGGCTCATAGGATTACAGGCTCAAAGGCTCAATGAGGGTGGAAGGTGCTCCGGGGCAGCACCGAAGTCCAGCTTCGGATCGGGTCCCATCTCGAGTACGATGTGACCGCCCGAAGCAATCTCCGCGTGCGTAAACCAGGCACGCTGTTGCAGCTGCCCGTTCAGCGTAAAGCTCTGCACGAAGGCATGCGCAGGATCACGGCGTTTGACCTCAATGTCGAGACGATGACCTCCGCCGAGCTGCATTCTGGCTCGCTCCACAAGCGGGGAGCCGAGCACGTAATTGCCACTGACTGGATCGACCGGATAGAACCCCAGGGCGGAGAGCAGATACCACGCGGACATCTGGCCGACGTCTTCGTTGCCAGCCATGCCATCAGGGTCAGCGTGATACATGGTGTCCATCAATGAACGTACGCGTGCCTGCGTCTTGTACGGCGCGCCGGCATACACGTAGAGGTACGCGATGTGGTGTGACGGCTCGTTGCCATGCGCATACTGACCCACCATGCCGGCGATGTCCGGCGGAGCATCGGGCGGCAAAGTGGACGGCACGGTGAAGAGCAAATCAAGGCGCTTCAGGAAGGGGGCACGCCCGCCATACAGCGCGATCAAGCCGGCCGCGTCATGTTGTACGCCGAAGCTTGTCTGCCAAGCATTTGATTCCGTGTAATCGCGCCAATGCTTGCTGTGTCCCATCTCGATTGGGTCGAACGGCGTGGCCCACTGCCCGCTCGCGAGCTTCGGCTCCATGAAGTGCGATGCCGGGTTGAAGTAGTGCCGGTAGTTGGTGGAGCGAGCCCGCAGCAGAGCACTTTCGTCATGCTTGCCGAGCTTGCTGGCAACATGCGCAACCGCCCAGTCGTTATAGCAGTACTCGAAGCTCTTTGAGACGGACTCGCTCTCACGATCGGCAGGGATGTATCCAAGCTCGCGGTAGTAGCCAAGCCCCTGAAAGTTGTCGACCATCGCCCGCTGCGCCATGACGCGGTAGGCGGCCTCCGTATCGATACCAGGGATGCCCTTGTTGATGGCTTCGGCGATGACACTCGCGGAATGGTAGCCGGTCATGGTGCCGGTTTCGCAGCCCTGCAGCGGCCAGACGGGCATACCGTCTTCGCTTTGTTCGGCCATGCGGATGAGGGTGTTGGCAAAGTCCGGTACACGGTCCGTCCCGATCAGCGTGTAGGCCGGATGTGCCGCACGAAACGTGTCCCACAGCGAGAACGCAGTGTAGTTATGCTGTCCAGCGGGCAAGCGATGGATCTGTCGATCCATGCCGCGGTACTGGCCGTCGACATCGTCGAACAGTTGTGGTCCGAGCGACATGTGGTACAGCGCGGTGTAGAAGATGCGCTTCTGGTTGGGGTCGCTGAACTGGGCATCAACGCGCCCCAGCTGCGCTCGCCACTTGTCCTGCGCCGCTGCGCGTGTCTTGCCGAAGTCCCAATCAGGCTGCTCGGTACGCAGGTTGTTGGCTGCACCCTCCGCGCTTACACCGGAGATGCCGGTGCGCACCAGGATGGTTTCGTTTGCGCTCGTGCGGAAGTGCAGAACGGCTTTCAGGTTGTCACCGGTGAGCTTGCCTGTGTCGTCCACAGGCTTGTCATCGGAGTAGAAGGCAACACTTGTGGGCTGTTTGGAGGTTTGCAGCGTGAAGTAGCAGTGGCGATCGTTGCTCCAGGCCCTTGTGACGTGGCCGCCCGCCAGCGTATCGGGCGCTGTCTGCGAGAGCTCTGCTGTATAAACCGATGAGCCACCGTTGGTGAGATAGCTGTGCGCGAGATCGACGATCAGCCACGCCTCGTCGCTCTGCGGAAATGTGTACTTGTGCAGACCGGTGCGTTCGGTGGAGGTAAGCTCCACCGCGACCTTCGGGTCGTCAAGAAACACGGCATAGTAGCCAGGCTCAGACTTCTCACTGCCGTGCGAAAAGCGAGAACGATAGCCTTCGTGCGGCTGGGCGCGCGAACCCGGTGCGAGCTTCACCGGCCCCGTCCCGGCCATCACGAGGAAGTCCAGCAGATCGCCGCAACCCGTGCCGCTGAGATGCGTATGGCTGAAGCCCATGATGGACGTGTCCGAGATGTGGTAACCGGAGCACCAGTCCCACCCATCGTTGAAGGTGTCCGGGCTTAGCTGCACCGCGGCAAACGGCACGCTGGCGCCCGGAAAGCAGTGACCGTGACCACCAGTGCCGATGCCTGGATCCACCCAGTGGATCGGGTCGGCGGCAGCCTCGCCTTCGGGAAGAGCAAACGCGGGCAGGGAGCATGCGGCCGTCGCGCAGAGAGCGCCTGTCGACTGGAGAAAGTTGCGGCGAGAGATCACGTGAGGTCGCTCCGTAGTGCCTTGGGCGGTGCGGCACCATGTCACGCACCGTCCAACATCTATGCTGCTTAGTGTGACTGAACGGAAGCCCGGTGAGCAAGGTTTGTCGGTGGCGCAGGGTGTGTCGCGTCGCGCGTGGTTGCAGGGTGCTGCCGCTGCTGCTTTGGTGGGCGCCGTACCGAAGCATGCATTGGCCCTGAGTGAAAGCTCCCCTGTGGCGAGCGGTCATCGTCCCCCGCCTGCCGACCGGCACTTCCGTTCAGAGAGCGTTGAGCAATTCATCCTGGACACGCGCGCGCGGATCCCGGATCCGGAGCTAGGGGAACTGTTTGCAAATTGCTTTCCCAACACGCTGGACACGACCGTGCAGCCTGGAACGTTCGACGGCAAGCCGGACACCGCTGTCATCACTGGCGATATTCCGGCCATGTGGTTACGCGATTCGTCTGCACAGGTGTGGCCCTACCTGCCGCTGGCGGCAAAGGACGAGCGTCTTCGTACGTTGCTGGAAGGTGTGATTCGTCGACAGGCACGCTGCCTGCTGATCGACCCGTATGCCAACGCGTTTATGGCCGATCTCGGAGCGCCTCCGCTGGAGTGGAGCCGCCATGACGACACAACCCTGAAAGCAGGCGTGGCGGAGCGCAAGTATGAGCTCGATTCACTGTGCTATCCCATTCGGTTGTCCTACGGCTATTGGAAGAAGACCGGCGGAACGCAGCCGTTCGACGCGCAGTGGCACGACGCGATGCGCCTGGTGGTGAACACCATGCGCG
>CAXTFS010000300.1:0-4388 GCA_964243395.1 uncultured Acidobacteriaceae bacterium
TAGTATGGCCCTGTGCCACAAGCACTTCATTGAGGCGCTTGTAGCAGTGCGGCGATTCGTCCAAGCCACCACCCTTAAGCACGACGCCCGAGCGCTCCAGCCACTCGTGCATCATCTCCGGCTTGACCAGGCCTTCGCTTTTGCAGACGCCGGTCTTGCGGTCATAGACCCCGGCCGCCTGTTTACGGCCCATCAAACGTCCTGCACCATGCACTGTTGAGTTCAGCGAGGCCTTCTGCTCGACGGCGATCTCGTGTCCCATAGCGGTGGTCAGATCGGGCGCAACACCCTCAAGGATGACCGACTGCTCGCCCATGGTGCCACCCACGAAGCCACGCTGACCGGGAAACGCTGGTGTGGCCCCTTTCCGACAGACCCAAAGCTGCTTGCCATCGTGCTCTTCAAGCCATGCGAAGTTGTGGTGATTGTGCACCTCCGCCTCAATCTCGGCCCCAAGCAGCCTTGCAACACGTGAGCAGACCCAATCGCGTCCGGCATAGGCATAGCTTCCGCTAAGCTGCATGGCTGCGATGTACTGAGAACCCAAGTCAGAGCCGACATCCAGGAACACAGGATCGACCATCATCCCGTCCTTCGCACCAGCAGCCTTGAGGAACCAGGTAGCGATACCGTGGCCGAGACCACGGGAGCCGAAGTGCACACCGATCCACACGCGATCCTGTTCGTCTACAAACAAGTCGACGTAGTGGTTGCCGGAGCCGATGGTGCCAAGCTGCGCATTTGCCTTCCGGCGCAGAGGTTTCGCCGCCTCGGTCTGCCAACCTTCGTGCGCGTCGCTGATAAAGGGTGAGTCGTCATTCCGCTCACGATTCTTGCGACCTACACCGAAGCTCAACGTGCCCCAGATATCGCCCATGATCCGCTGGATGTTGGCGCGTAGCTCGGAGGCGGGCATGTCAAAGCGCACAGCCTTGTTGCCGCAGGCGATGTCAAAGCCGACAGCGGTGGGGCTGATTTGCGACTCGGAAGCAATGACCCCGCCGATAGGGACGCCGTAGCCGAGGTGACCGTCGGCCATCAATGCGAAATGGTCCGCGAAGCGAGCGCAGACCTGCGCTTGCTCAAGCGTGTTTGCTTCGTGTTCTCCGAAGACGGGGATGTTACCGATGTACTGCATGTGTTTGGTTCCTTTCTGGCCGTCGGCTGGTTGTAGCCGTAGGTGACCGGGGTTGGGTTGCGTCCGCAGCGCTCCTCGCTTGGAGCGCAAAAGAAAGAGCCCGGGCTGTCGCCCGGGCTCGGTGTCGCGGTGGGGACGTCAGGCTTATGCCTGCGCCTCCGGTTCCGCGGAGACCTTGACCGAGGCGACCGTGAAGCTTGGGTCCCCTACCTTGAAGCGGGCGAAGCGGCGGACGGAGATATTCTCGCCGAGCTTGGCTACCTTCTGCGCGATCAGCTGCGCGATCGAAAGCGTCTGCTCCTTGATGAAGGGCTGCTCAAGCAGGCAGAACTCCTCGTAGAACTTGCCCATCTTGCCTTCCAGCATCTTCTCGATGATGTTGGCCGGCTTGCCGGAGGAGGCGGCCTGCGCGCGGTAGATCTCCTTCTCGCGATCGATGTCCTCGGGCGTGACGTCTTCCTTGGACACATAGCGCGGATCGACCGCGGCGATGTGCATCGCCACGTCGCGAAGCAGCTCCTGGAAGTCCTCGGTGCGGGCGACGAAGTCCGACTCGCAGTTCAGCTCGAGCAGGACGCCGATCTTGCCGCCGGCGTGGATGTACGTGCCGACTGCGCCCTCGTTGGTGGTACGCGACGCCTTCTTGGCGGCCGACGCCATGCCGCGCTTGCGCAGGACGACAAAGGCATTTTCCATGTCGCCATTGGCTTCCTGGGGGGGCTTTGGGCAGTCGCCCATGGGCGGGGCGGGCGTCTCGCGCAGCTCCCTCCCAAGCGTGGCGGCGGCTTTAACAGCGGTGCTAGACATCTTGGATCCTTTCGCTTTCTACCTGTTCTGGTTGAGATCGGCGACTGCCAGGTCGCTCGCGGGTCGATTCAGCTTCTTGTCCATCTTTCGCCCGACCCATTGGATCGCAAACATTTGAGCGATGGTGATGGCAGCGCCGGCGACAGCAGAGACACCAACGATGAGGGCGGATTTGCGTGCGTTGATAGCGAGTCCTTCCAGACTGCACGTGCAGCGGGCTGTGGGAAGGGCGCAGGCTGAAGCCCGCGCCCTTCGGGGATAAGCGTCAAGGGACGACTACGCGGAGATCACCGCTTCCAGGTCGGCCGGGGTCGGCTCAGGCTCGGTCTCGGCGGCAGGCGCCTTGCGAATGCCACCACCCAGCGCGGCGTTGAGGTCGATAGTCTCTTCCTCTTCCGGCACGTCAGGGGTGATCTGGTCCGCAGGGTCGCTCGGCGTGGCCAGCTCCGGCTCATCATCCTCACCCAGCAGGTGCGTCGGCGGGGCGATGGGCTGCACGTCGGCGTACTCGTTGGAGAAGGCCTTATCCGAGATCATCTGCGTGCCCTCAAAGGCGGCGTCAGCGATCTTGGTGGTGAAGAGGCGGATGGCACGCAGAGCGTCATCGTTGCCGGGAATCACGTAGTCCACCACGGTCGGATCACAGTTCGTGTCCACCACGGCGACCACGGGAATGCCAAGCTTGCGAGCCTCGGCAACCGCAATCGCTTCGTTGTTGGAATCGATCACGAAGATCGCGTCGGGCAGGCGGCGCATGCTCTTGATACCGGACAGGGACGTCGAAAGCGCCTTGCGCTCGCGCTCCAGCTTGATGACTTCCTTCTTGGTCAGCAGCTCATACCGGCCGTCGGTCGCCATGTCGTCGAGCTCCTGCAGACGCTTCACCGACTTCTGCACGGTTACCCAGTTGGTGAGCAGACCGCCCAGCCAACGCGAGTTGATGTACGGCATGCCCGCACGGTTGGCCTCTTCGGCCACCGCGTCCTGCGCCTGGCGCTTGGTCCCGACAAACAGGATCAGCTTGCCCGTGGAGGTGAGGTCGGAGACAAACTTCGACGCCTCTTTGAACATCTTCAGCGTCTTCTGCAGGTCGATGATGTAAATGCCGTTGCGCTCACCAAAGATGTATTCCTTCATCTTGGGGTTCCAGCGCTTGGTCTGATGCCCGAAGTGAACGCCGGCTTCGAGCAGCTCCTTCATGGTGATACTTGCCATAAAACTTCCTTATCTGGGCATCGCTGCCTGTGTGTCCGGTCCTGCCCGTGCAGGGGAGACCTTGGCGACAGACGATTGATCCCGTGGGTGGGAGATTAGGTTCCGGGCCGCCACACGATGTGGCAGGTCTTGCTCGTCTTGCTTGTCATCCCGCAGCAAAGCTGCTTGTCATTCGCAGCGAAGCGGAGGGATCTGCTTTCCTCGCCGAAGTACTGCAGGCCAACAGCAGACTCCTTCGCTGCGCTATGGAGTGACAAATAACCAATTACCGTTTCGAGAACTGGAACCGAGCGCGAGCGCCCTTCTGTCCGTACTTCTTGCGTTCCTTGCCGCGTGAGTCGCGGGTCACAAAACCGGCTGCCTTCAGCGTCTTGCGCAGCTCAACGTTAAACTCCATCAGCGCACGGGCGATACCCAGCTTGACCGCGTCCGCCTGGCCGTTGATGCCACCGCCCTTAACCGTCGTGAAGACGTCAAAGGTCTCGTTGATATCGGCGATCCCAAACGGCTGCTTTGCCGCAGCGCGCTGCGCTGGGGTCACAAAATATTGCTCAAACGTCTTGCCGTTAACCTTCCACTCGCCCGAACCGGGGCGCAGGAACACACGGGCAATCGCGCTCTTACGCCGCCCGGTGCCGTAGTACTGAATCAGATCTGCCATCGTCGTTATCCCTTTTGGCTTTCGCCCGGAGCCGAGCTCCAAAATCGTGTCGTCTGAAACGCGTGCGCGAGAAGCTTAGCCGCGCAGTTCCATCACTACAGGCTGCTGGGCGTGGTGCGGATGGTCGGCACCCTTGTAGACCTTCAGCTTGGTGCCCATTTGGCGGCCGAGCTTGCTCTTCGGCAGCATGCCTTTGATCGCCTCTTCCAGAATCTTTTCAGGGCGGCGCGCCAGCAGCTTGATGAAGCTCTCTTCACGCAGACCACCCGGGAAGCCGGTATAGCGACGGTAGACCTTCTGCACGGCGCGCATGCCGGTCACGTGGATCTTCTCGGCGTTCACGACGATCACGTGGTCGCCCATGTCGATGTAGGGCGTGTACAGCGGGTTACGCTTGCCGGCCAGGACGCTGGCGGCCTCGGATGCGAGGCGGCCGAGGGTCTTGCCCT
Organism: uncultured Acidobacteriaceae bacterium; assembly: GCA_964243395.1. Taxonomy (GTDB): domain Bacteria; phylum Acidobacteriota; class Terriglobia; order Terriglobales; family Acidobacteriaceae; genus Granulicella. Next base: position 4,271 of record CAXTFS010000300.1, read on the forward strand.
CTGCATTTAGCACGAACCACTTGCGCGGAATGTCTTTGCCGCTGGGAATTACGGTGGACATGATGTGTACTCCTTACCTCTGCCGTCTTCGTGGCCGGCGTGAAGCGCGAAGATATTG